>JAIPFO010000192.1 GCA_021736565.1 Phycisphaerae bacterium
GTCCATGCGGGAAGACAACTACGACACGCTCCTGGCCCGCGTAAGGCACGAAGGTTACAACCAGGAAGACTACAACTGGTATCTCGACCTGCGAAAATATGGCTCCGTCCCCCATGGCGGATTTGGCCTCGGCATCGAACGCACCGTCGCCTGGATGGCGGGTATCAAGCACATCCGCGAAACAATAGCCTTCCCCCGAATGATGGGAAAGATACATCTGTAATGAAACAACATGCCCCACAATTTGAAACGGACCGGATCATCATTCGCAGGTATAAACCTTCGGATGCGGAGGACCTTTATAATGTCCTCAAGGATAAGGCCATGTCCCGCTGGACATTTGCACTGCCCCATCCCTATCCCCAAGAGGCGGCCGTAAAATATATCCGGCAAACACAAAGCCGCTGGCGACTTGAAAAAGGCTATGCCTTTGCAGTGGTCCATAAAGAAACTGGAAAGGTCATCGGAAATGTCGGGCTCAACCGTGTCGAGCAGACGCACAAATGCGGTGAAATCGGCTTTTGCCTGGGCAAAAAATACTGGGGGCAGGGCTTGATGACTGAAGCCATCGAACGCCTGCTCCATTTTGGCTTTAATAAACTAAAGCTCCACCGCATCTACGGCCATACCTTCCAAGCCAATACCGCCTCCAAACGCGTCTTCGAGAAAACGGGTTTCACCCTGGAAGGCACCATGCGCCAAGCGGTGGTCCGCTATAAAAAACGCCATGATCTTCTGAACTATGGCATTCTCAGGGGAGAATATAAATCGTGATGGAGCTTCTCTTCCAACACCACGGCATCGACTGGCTCGCCACGGTCCTGACCATTATCGGCCTCTACCTGCTGGGCAATAAGCTCCGGAGTGGTTTCCTGGTCATGATCGTCGCTAACCTGGCATGGGGAACCCTGGCGGTCTTGATCAGCAGTCTCGCCATGATCGTCGCCAATGTCGTCGTCGCATTCATGAACTTTCGAGGCTATACAAAATGGGCCAATAAAAATAAAGAAATATATAAAAAATGACCTATAAAAATCTTAACGAATTCATCGAGCACCTTGAAGCGACCAACGATCTCAAACGTATCACAGTAGAGGTCGATCCTGAACTGGAGATTACCGAAATTGCTGACCGGGTCATGAAATCACCAGGCGGCGGGCCGGCTTTATTGTTTGAGAAAGTTAAAGGCTCCAAATTACCTTTACTGATTAACGCACTTGGCAGCAGGCCGCGTATGTGCAATGCACTCGGCGTTGATGATTTCACCGAGATCGCCGATCGGATCCGCCAGATGCTCAAGCCCGAGATGCCCACCTCGCTGATGGACAAGATCAAAAAACTGCCCGAACTGGCCCAGATGGCCAACTACATCCCGAAGGTCGTCAAGTCCGGCCCCTGCCAGGATATTGTCTATCAAGGCGAACAAGCCTCGCTCGATTTGCTGCCCATCATGAAATGCTGGCCCATGGACGGCGGCCCCTATATCACCTTCGCCGGAATTTATACCCAGGACTTTGAAACACAAAAACGAAACGTCGGCATGTACCGGGTGCAGAAGCTCGACGCGCACCATTGCGCCATGCACTGGCAAATTCATCACGACGGCGCCGGCCACTGTCGCGGCTATGCCCAGGCCAATGAAAAAATGCCCGTCGCCCTGGTGCTCGGCAGCGACCCGGCAGTCACTTATGCCGCCTCGGCCCCCCTGCCGCCCGGCATGGACGAAATTCTATTCGCCGGGTTCCTCCGTAATAAACCGGTCGAAATGACAAAATGCGTTTCCATTGATATCCAGGTGCCCGCCGAGGCTGAAATTATTATCGAGGGCTACGCCGACCCAAACGACCTGGTTACCGAAGGACCATTCGGCGACCATACCGGCTATTACAGCATGCCCGACCTCTATCCAAAATTCACCGTCACCGCCATCACCATGCGAAAAAATGCCGTCTATCCCTCCACGATCGTCGGCATCCCCCCCATGGAAGATTACTATATGGGCCTGGCCACCGAACGGATTTTCCTGCCCGCCATCCAGATGAACCTGCCGGAGGTGGTGGATTATCATCTGCCGGCCTTTGGCGTATTCCACAACTTCTGCCTGGTCAGTATCAAAAAAGAGTACCCCCTGCACGCACGAAAAGTCATGCATGCCATCTGGGGAATGGGCCAGATGATGTTCAGTAAGTTTATTATCGTCGTCGATCAAGATGTGGATGTTCAGAATGTCGATGACGTCATGTTCCAGGTCGGCGCTAATGTGGACCCGCGACGTGACACCTGCATGGTCGATGGCCCGGTCGATGCGCTCGACCACGCCGCACCCTACTTATACGCCGGCAGCAAAATGGGAATCGACGCAACCCGTAAAATACCAGGCGAAGGCGTACAGCGAGACTATCCGCTTCAACTCAAAATGCCCGATGAGATCAAAACGCAGGTCACCCAGCGATGGGACGAATTTGGGCTCTAACGGCAGAACGAATAGCCCACCGCAAGTAACTCTTACGCTATAGGCCCAGGGGGCACGCCCACCGAAAATCCCCCCGCGACGAAGAATCCCCCCCGATTATTCGGCCGGCTCATCGGTTTTTTTGACCGTTTTCTTAACAGCCTTCTTAACAGCCTTCTTAACAGTCTTCTTGGCCGTCTTTTTAACTGCCTTTTTAACCGTCTTTTTAGCCGATTTTTTCGGCGCATCCGCATCGGCAGCCTTCTTCTTCTTTCGCCCTAACAGCTCATCGGCTTCCTCAAAGGTCTTCGGCGGCCATATCCCTTTTTCCTGCAACTCTTTAAGGTGTTCATGCTGCTTCATACTGATGATCGTACGACATTTCGGAAATCGCCCGCAACCCAAAAACGGGCCACGCTTACTCTCGCGAATCACCAGGTCTCCTTCGCATTTGTAACATCGGATCCCAGAGGGCTTTGGCGGCGCCTTCGGTGGTAGCGGATTGCCTTCCTTGTCCAACTGCTGGGTCGTTTTACATTCAGGATAATCACTGCATCCCAAAAAGGTCCCAAAACGCCCTTTGCGTAAAATCATGTCCTTACCACAGTTGGGGCACTTGTGCTCCGTCGCTTCCGGCTTGCACATCTTACCGTCCCGGTCACAAGGCGATGCGAATTTGCACTTCGGATACGCGCCACACGACAAAAAACGACCATTCTTGCCAAAGCGGTAGACCATCGGTTCCTTACATTCCGGACATTCATATTCCGAAGGCTGCGTCTCTGCCTTGGCATGTTTCATCTCTTCATGCGCACGGTCCAGGTTCTCCTTGAACGGATTATAAAATTCGTGCAAAACCTCAACCCAATTCAAATGCATCTCTTCAATTTTATCCAGCTGCTCTTCCATGTGACGGGTAAAGGCCAGGTCCATCACCCGTGGAAAATGATCATCCAGCTTTTCGGTCACGACGATCCCTAAATCAGTAGCATGGAATTTACGGTCAAGCTGTTCAACATAGTCCCTATCCTGAATCGTCGAGATAATAGAAGCATAAGTACTAGGCCTGCCAATCCCTTCGGATTCCAGCGTCTTTACCAGTGACGCCTCGGTATATCGCGCCGGCGGCGAGGTAAAATGCTGCGTCGGGTCGATCTGGATCGGAAAAACATCCTGACCTTCATGCAAGTCCGGCAAGATCTGATCGCCATTACTGGTCAGACCGCTGACCCGCATAAACCCGTCAAAAACCAGCTTTCGCCCATTGGCAGAAAATATAACTTCCCCCACTTCTGCCTCAGTACTGATACGAATGCTCGTCACATCCCACTGGGCCGGGGTCATCTGACAGGCCACAAAACGCTGCCAGATCAATTCATAAAGTTTGTGTTGCTGGGGAGTCAAATCCCCCTTAACGCTATCCGGCGTAATACTGACATCGGTCGGGCGAACCGCTTCATGCGCTTCCTGGGCCGATTTGCTCTTAGTCCCATAGTAATTGGCCTTCTCGGGAAGATAGTCACTCCCATACGCATCACCTATAAATTCGCGGGCCATCTGCAATGCTTCTGGCGCCAGGTTGGTACTGTCGGTACGCATATAGGTAATCAAACCCACACTGCCCTGACCGCCGATATCAATACCTTCATAAAGGTTCTGGGCCAGTCGCATCGTGTTTTTCGTCGAATACCCCAAGCGATTAGCTGATGCCTGTTGCAGGGTAGAGGTGATAAATGGAGCCGAAGGTCTGGACTGCGTACGTCGGGTCTTGATCTCTTTGATCTTGAACGGAGCCGACTGGATCGCCTTATAAACCTTCTCGGTATCCGCCTGGTTATCCGGCCGAAAACTCGCCCCACCCACACTGGCCAGCTGCGTTTCCAGACTATCATGCGCCATCAGCCACTCATTGCGCTGCTTCTGGGTCGGACCGGTCGGCTTCTTCTTACTGCCTTCCTCTGGATCTTCAACGTTGAAACTATCGAGAAATGCCTGGTACTTCCCATTCAAATCCTTCCGGGCACTGTTGCAAAACAGACCGCTGATCTTCCAGTATTCCTCCGGAACAAATGCCCGTATCTCCCGCTCCTTAATAACCACCAACTTCACCGCAACCGATTGTACCCGCCCCGCGGAGAGACCCCGGGCCACTTTTTTCCACAACAGGGGGCTGATCTCATACCCGACGATCCGGTCCAGTATCCGACGGGCCTGCTGAGCATTGACTTTCCCGATATCCAGTTCCAGCGGATTAGCAAACGCCTGATGGATGCTGCTTTTCGTGATCGAGTTAAAGACCACCCGGCGAAATTGTTCCGGCTTGATCTTTAAAGCCTCGGTTAAATGCCAGGCAATCGCCTCTCCCTCTCGGTCCAAGTCAGCAGCCAGGTAGATCATTTCGGCCCCTTTGGCCTCTTTTTTCAGATTCGCCAATATCTTTTTCCGCGTCGGAATGATCTCATAAGTCGGTTCAAAATTATTTTCAATGTCAACAGACATCGACTTCCCCGGTAAATCGCGTATATGACCCATACTCGCCAAAACCTTGTAACCTGTTCCAAGATAACGATTTATGGTTTTAGCCTTGGCCGGTGATTCTACGATCACAAGGGACTTACCTGAAGATGCTGTTTTTTTTGCTGTCATAGTGCTCTCGAATTTGTTTCTTGTTGGAAGGTTGCTTCAATAGGCAATATGGATTCCCACGTCAAAAGTGGTTTTATAAATTATAATATGCCCGTTTAAAATGCCAGAAAACGGGCCTTAAAATCAATGATGACACGGGCGTCAATCTTACATGACCCGAAATCGGATAAAAGCAACTCAGTAGAGTTTAAGCTCATTTTTTCTTGTTGTTTGCTAGCATATCGGCGAATATCAGTGTAAATATCTTTTAAAAAATTAATCGGAACGTCACAAGCCGTTTTTCCCCTTTAAAAATGCCCCTTGTAAGGAAAAATATAGGCTCTAAATGTTCTCATCGCCCCTGCGTCAATAATATCTCAGGTATGCCAGTTAACAATTTCAAAATAATATGTCAAGTCAATATCATATTGAAAATTGAATATTTTTTGGAAGGCCCAAATAAATATTCCGTTTAACCGCCTGTTTAAAAAGAAGTGCCCCCGAACTATATTACACTCTAATTACTTATATATAAATGACTTATAAATATCACCTCCGAACCAAAAGCTCTTTTTTTCGGATATCATCATTTAATAGAAAGCCAGTTTAAAAAAAAGGCTTGGAAAAATTTTATGATCCTCATGCCCAATGGGAATTGTAAAGTTATCGGAACAACCGGTTAAGTCATCTGCAATATAATTTGTGGATTGCCCCAAAAGTTAACATTATTAAGTAAAAAACGATCAAGACCCCAACGCCAAAATGGATAGCAATGATCGATTCGTTCGTTTTTCATAACGATTATTATAGAGTTCTAATCCAATTAAGCCGACAATCTACACTAGACGACAGCATTATTCACGGCCTGACGGAATAAAATATGTCCATTTTTACACAGAAAAAGATGATAATAAACAATTTTTCTTTTTTTTTAACACTGAAACTAGAAATTACTTAGATTACCCTAAATTCTTATTTGCCAGAAGGGGGTAAGATAATTATACTAGAAGGCTATCGATTTTGTTGATGTAACAATTTTTTTTGAATTTCATCTGACACTTTTTAGATATTGGAGTATTTGCATGGCAATAAAATTTTTACGCAAGAACATGAAAGTCATTATGGTCGCACTGGGCGTTCCCATCATGATCGCTTTTCTTTTACCCAGCATGATGGGCCAGCAGGGCCAGCAAGACGCTCGACGGGCCCAGGAATACGGGACCTATAAGGACGCCGAAGGGCAGGACGTCATCGTCACAACCGCCGAACTGGCCTCGACCAACACCCATATTGAGATCTTGCGTGATTTAGGTGCCGCGTTGATGGGACAACTCATAATCTATCCCGTCAACCCCCAATTAACCCAGCAATTAACAGCAGCCTATGCACAGATGGGAATCTCGCCCTCGACCGTCATGGCCACACAACTCATATTTTTCGGGGACGCACAGGTCGCATCTATCGCCCAGTCCCAATTGTCACGGTCCATCGGACGACTGGCCAAAACCCAAAAAGATGCCGAGCAGCTCAGTAAGCAAATTGGCGACCTGATCGGTGTGGATTCCGCACGCGGACGCCTCTATTACCTCTTACTGGCAGAAGAAGCCCATCGCGCAGGAATCTACGCCACCGCCGCACAGGTTGAAAACTTCAAAGCCATCTGTGCCAACTTTGGTCAAAAATCCGGCCAGATCGCGCGGGCCAAGGGGCTATCCTCTGAGCAAATGAATAGTATCATTGCAACCTACATTGCCATTTTACGTCACGGCGACGCCGTCACACGAACCATGGCAGTCAGTGAACCCCAACTCAAAAATATTGTCCGCGACATGGTCGAGTCTGAAAATATCACCGGACGCTATGTAGAATTCAGCCGCCAACGATACCAGGACAAGATTGCCGAGCCGACCGCCGACGATTTAAAAAAACACTTTGATACATTCAAGTCAAATATCCCCGGCGAAGTCTCACCGGACGCCAAAGACCAAATCCCATTTGGTTTCGGTTTCGTACTGCCCGACCGTGTCAAAGTGGAGTGCTTGAAAGTTAATTTTGAGGACGCCAAAAATGTCGCCATAAGTG
>JAIPFO010000193.1 GCA_021736565.1 Phycisphaerae bacterium
CGCTGGCAACTCGATGGGCTCAATTTTTTAACATACCTGTATTTTAGGGTGGCAACATAATGAATATAAAATCGTTTTTTGGCTCTATCAGTCTCTTGTGTTTGCTCTGGATGTCAACCTCTGCCCCGCTATTGGCCGATCGAACCGTGGTAGAGATGCAGAC
The DNA here is from genome assembly GCA_021736565.1 of Phycisphaerae bacterium. GTDB lineage: Bacteria > Planctomycetota > Phycisphaerae > Sedimentisphaerales > SM23-30 > JAIPFO01. Next base: position 164 of record JAIPFO010000193.1, read on the forward strand.
CAGTGCCGGCGATATCACCATTGAATTGTATGACAATGACACCCCGGTCACCGTCGCTAATTTCCTGGACTATATCGCGGAAGATTTTTATGACGGCCTGATATTTCACCGGGTGATCGATAACTTTATGGTCCAGGGCGGTGCTTATGACCCTAATCTTTATGAGGCTGATTTTACCGATGAGGATTTTAGTATCAGGGATCCCAATTTCTTTCACACGCCCAAAGAGGATATTCCTGACGAAGTCGATACCGGCCTGCTCAATGACTGGGCGACCCTGGCCATGGCCAATGCCGGGGCGGGAACAGGAAATTCGCAGTTTTTCATTAATCAAAATCCCAGTGGCAATCATCATCTCGACGGAAAGCATACGGTGTTTGGCCTGGTGGTTGACGGCATGGATGTCGTTGATGCGATCGCGTCGGTTCAAAAAGTTGACAATGCAGACATGACCGCCCATTTTGCCGATCTACCGCTCATCCCTGTTACCATTGATGATCTATCTATCGTTCGGCAGTTTAATTCGGAAAGTTCGGATTTTAGTAGCGTGCCTTTTTTAAATGCGTCTGACGGTACCGTTCGGACGTATGTTGGTCAGGGGGCACAGGACGGCGAATCTTATCGCCATGTTTTTACGACTACAGAATTCCTGGGGGTTGATTGCCTTCAATGGCGGCAGGTTTCTGATTCCAATTCCGGCCTGGATGATTTCACCCTGCTAATGGCACGTGATGCCGACGGGCAAATGTGGGTTTTCAAATACGTTCTCAATGAAGATACCGATCTGGAGGAAATAGAGCTTGAGGCGACCACCTTGAGCGAAGGCGTGATGTTCAATGATTTTGCGGCCGACCATATGCAATTTCGTCTAATCACTTCCCTTTATAATCCGGACGACCTGGGGAGTCCGGACAATAGTTTAACCACCGGTTCTGGTGTTTCTCAGGTCACCGAAAAGATCGTGGATGTTGCGGCGTCATTATTACCGAATTATCCCGATGCTGATGTCATTATTGTCAAACGTTATGTCGGCCCGGAAGGCAGTGAGTCGGATATCGACTGGCTGTATTATCATCAGGGCGTGGGGCTGATCCTTAATCTCGAAGATGATGCCCAGGATACCACCTCAGACGGCTGGCAATTATCGTCCGTGAATTTCGATAGTGATAGTGATGATTTCAGCCAGGTCGACTTTTTGTCAGTTCCCCGGGGGAAAAGCCTTATTCGCACTTACGTCGGCCAGGGCATTTACGAGGGGCAAAATTACACCCAGACCTTTGCTTTTCCAACGACCCCATTTTCCGGCGTGCGTTACATGAAGTGGGTGCAGAATGCTGACGACATTGATGAGGTTGACAGTTTTACGCTACAGCTTCTCCGGGACATTTCCGGGGAAATATGGGTGATCACATATATTTTAAATGGCGAAACAAAAATGGATGCCGCGACGTTGTTGGAAGTGGAGCCTTTGAACACTGTCGTTGCCAATGATAATATTCAATTTCATCTGATCGAAGGTTTATACAATACTCAGGATCTTACCGACCCCATCAATACCTTTGTTCGCGGTACGGGTAGCGACGCCATTACTGAAAAAGTCGTCAGTTCCACCAGTAGTGTTGGGCATATTCCTTACTACAAGGAGGAGTTGTTTGAAACGAAGACCTGGCAGGGTGTTGTAGAAAATGCCAATAATGTGTCCTATTTTCACGATTCGGCGGGCCTGATACTGAATTTGCGTCATGGGGCCGATGGGGCCGATGGGGCCGATGGGGATGGCTGGCACCTGGCCTTTTTCGGCGGATTATTTGACAGTGACAGTGACGATCTAAGCGATGTGCCTTACCTGCATGCAAATACCGATACGAGTGACCGTGTGTTCATCGGGCAAGGTGACAATGACAATGCCCGCTATCAGCACACGTTTGATTCGCGTTCGGTGAGTAGTATTAACTGCTTGCGGTGGGAATTGGATGGCGTGGCCAATAATATTCACACCAATTTCTATATCTATCTGGCCCAAGACCACTTAGGCGGACTTTGGGTCTTTAAATATTATATTAATGATCTCAGGGAGTTTTATGTCGGGTCCAGTAGCGACGACCGTTTCAAGGCCAAACTGCTCAGTGCCTTTACTGATGACAATATGTATTTTCGCCTGATCAACGGCCAGACCGATAGCGATAATATTGCCGATCCCGACAATACCGTCCAGCTGCGTGATGATGACGAGCAAATTATTGGTACCGAGCAGATCATCCAGTTTGACGCTTCTTTGTCAAACAAAACCTATTACGACGATGATCTGGTGCTGGTTAAATGTCAGACGATCCAGGATGCCAATGAGGTGCAGTGGAATTATTATCATGAATCCACCGGTCTTGTTCTGGAATTATGGAACAGGGCCGTAGATTCCGAAGAGTCCAACTATTATGACCCGGACGATTTTGGGATGCAGGCCGACCCGGCCATTGACGGGTGGCGATTGGGATGGTATGGCCGTCAGGAACCGGTTTTCGACCATGCGAGTGCCGATTTCTCTGATGTACCCTTTGTCAAAGCAGGACCAGGTGATTTACGGGTCTACCGGGGGCAGGGCAATTTTTCCGGCAGTCAATATGTAGCGACTTTTGATTCTCTCAAGATGTTGTCGGTTAATTGTCTGGCGATGAATGAAACGGCGGTTCCGCAATGGAATAAACCTTCATCGTCCCTGGTGGCCGCCCGCGATACCCATGAGAACCTCTGGCTGTTCAAAGTTGTACGCAATAGCCTCTCCCTTGAAGAAGCGGCCTTTATCGACCAGGTCACGCCCTTTGATCTCTATCCCGACATGCACATGAAGCTGATGACCGGTGATTATGCGGTGGGCGATACGATCACCCGGGGCGACGCTCTCAGCGGTGAGATCGAAGTGCTGGTCAGTGATGATCAAGAACTTGACAACTGGCCTGACCTTGACGATGAACTGGTATTGGTTCGATGGGGCGAACAGGCTGATGCGAACAATATAGACTGGACCTGGTACCATGAATCCACCGGTGTGGTTCTGGATCTTTGGGACAACTTTTACGACCCCAACCTGACCGACCCCAATACAGAGAACCCTGATATTATTGAAACAGACGGTGATGGCTGGATTCTCGGAGTCCCCGATGAATTAGATCATCTGCGAATTTCCGTTTCCGCCTGTTCCGATCGCCAGAAATCACGGGATGCCTTCACGCTGTCAGGTCGATGGGACGGGGCGGCTGAGGATATTTCTTTTAGTGAACTCTTTCTAAGAGTGGGCCCCTGGCAGGAAACGGTTTTTCTGGTGCAGTCCGGCAATAAACCCGTTTATAAATATAAAGGCACGCTTCAAAATGGCTCCTATTTGTCCGTCACCCTGGACGCAAAGAAGGGGACCTTTAAAGTCCTTGCCCGAAAAACCGACCTGACCGGCATGGTCGAGCCGGTGAATGTGGAATTTACTATTGGCGATTATTACGGGGCCGGCGCAGCCAGCGTGATCAACAAACAGGGCGTGCCATTGGTGTTACTCAAAGGCGACCAGGATTCCCTGCGAAGTGAGAATTATCGATATGTTTCGGATGATGGCCCCCACAATGATTCCGTTACGGTCTCCGGGAGCATGACCTCCAGCCTCGGCAGCATCGACCTGACCGATAAAAAAGTGACCCTCAGCTGGGGAGATGACACCGCTAAAACGGTCAATTCTAATTTTATCCAAACCGGTAAGCGTGCACGGTATGTGTATCGCAATAAGAATGCGACCCTGACCTACGCCTTGATAGATTGGGATACGGCAAGATTCAAAGTTGTCTTTAAATCAGCTTTTATTGACGCGCCAACCCAGGACTTAAATATTGAGATAAAAGACAGCGACGATGTGGTTCTCTTTGACCAGACCGTTTCCGTGCCATAAATCGAAAGGATTAATAGATGTATAAGTACAAGACCCGAAACGGGATTGTCATGACTCACCCGCATGGCGGGGTTATGCGTAATGTGACTCCATTTAAACCCCGCGTCGCGATGGCGGACCGGTTGTTCCTGCGCGCCTCGATTGTTGTCGTCTGTTGCCTGCTGGGATCCAGTGGGGCGGCGGACTCTACTGCTGCTCAAGCCCGTACGGAGGGTGAGAAGGCGGGTTCGGACATTCATCGGCAGGTGTTGAGCCTTAAAGAAATTCTGACCCAAAAGATGCCATTACTTCCTGAAGAGGTCAAAGCGGAAAAACGTGAAGTTATCACTCTAAACCTTCAGGAGTGTGTCCAGAAGGCGTTAGAGCATAACTTTAACCTGCGAATCAGCAGTTATAATCCTTCGGTGAGTCATTCAGACCTTATTGAAGCGGAAGCGGCTTTTGACGCCGTTTTTTTTGGCTCAGCCCAATTCGACCTTACTGACCGGGATAATATCGATTCGGGTTTCTATACCCGGTCCACCGAGGTGAATGGTAAAATTAAAAACCAGCGGATCGGCACTTCCCCTTATACCGATCAGGCGAATCATTCCTATATGCTCGGCCTGCGAAAGCGGTTGTCCACCGGGGCGGTGGTCCAACTGGCTCAACAAATGCGGCGGTTCAAGGATTATAACGACCCGGATCTGCTCTTTCGAAACCCCTTTTACGAATTTGGAGTTCAATTACAGGTCAGTCAGCCCTTATTGCGCGATTTTGGTGTTGATGTCAACCGGGCATCGATCCGGGCGGCAAGTATCCAACATCAAATCAGTCGCCAGATGTTCGAACTGGAGGTGATTAAAACCATCGCAGCCGTCGAAACGAATTATTGGGAACTCTTTTTTGCCCGGCAACGAGTCAAGGTCAATACCCAGTTGCTCGAGAGAACCTTGCAAACCTATGAGATGGTTCAAGTACGCAGTGATTACGACACACAAAGTTTATCGGTTTCCCGAACACGCGCTTTGATCGCCCGGACGCGTGCCGACCTGATCTCTGCTCGCAAGAATGTTTTGCAAAAACAGGAGTTACTACTGCAAGTCCTTAATGACCCGAATTTACTGCTGACGAACAAATGGGAAATTATTACCGTTGACCGACCGGACAATCCAGAATTAAATATCGAATACCAACGAGCCGTTGATGCCGCCGTGCAAAAACGCCCGGAAATTATTGCCCAGCGGTATAGTAAGGATATTGCCAAACTGGTCGTCGATGTGGCTAAAAACCAGAAACTGCCACGGTTCGATCTGGTCTATCAAAATGATATGACCGGCGCGGGGACCAATCCGGACCAGGCCTGGGACAAACACTGGCAACGCGACCTGGTCAGTCATTCTATTGGGTTCAGTTTAGAAATGCCTGTGGGGAATCGCGGAGCCGAGGCGGCCTATCATAAAGCCAAAACACAGAAGCTTCAGGAGGATTTACGCTTGAAAAGCTTGAAGGAGCAGGTGCTGGCCGATGTCAATGTCTCGGTCCATGATTTGAATATGACCCATGAAGAAATTGATGTCCGGTATGAATCCATGGATGCGGATCGGGACGAAGTGTTGTACTATCTGGCGACCATGGACGCCGAACAGCAGAATACCATGACTCCCAACTTTCTTAATCTGAAGTTAAATGCCGACGAGCGTCTGGCACGCAGTCAGATCACCACGGTGCTATCGATGGTCCAGTATGAACTGGCGATTATGAATGTACACCGCTCACAGGGCACCCTGCTCCAATATAACAATATTAAACTCGAAGACGAAACCGTAAAAAATAATAATAGAATAACGCCCAAGAAAATGATGAATACCGGCCATTGACCCGATCATGGAAAGGCAAAGTCTGAAAGGAGACTCCTGAAGTCTCCTTTTGTCCGATTGCGTATCACGCCTAACGGAAGGCTTTGAATTGCAAAGAGTTAGATGTTGGCAAAGGGAGGGGGCAAATGGCTGGGTATGATCCAATTGTTTAGAAATATGTAACTTCAGGAAGAACGGGAAGTTTAGGTAGTCTTTTCCAGGTTTAGCTCTGGCAGATGAAAACCAGCGAATGCTGGTATTGCCTTGAAGATCAGGCCAATTATCAGATGGCACTCTAATAGCCCTGCGGCGTTTTCGCGATAAATGCCCCATAAAAAAGTGCGATCGTACTCTTTTAGTGGGGTGCATAAAAAAACCCCCTCTGGATTGTACCAGAGAGGGTTGTCTTGAGTATAAGTAATGGGTCGCATCACTTACCATGTGGAGATTATTTCAAAATCGGGTGCACCCGAAGCGGCGACTTCGATAAAGCGAACCCGATCAATCGCTTCGGTAGCGGCAAACAGGCCATAGACCCCAGAGTTCGGATTGCCATTCAGGAAGACCTGTCCAACGGTAGAAGGGCCGATCTTGCCGTAGGAGGCTAACCCCTGGACTTCACCGGCAGGGGCCAGCATTGTCCAGGTTTCCGTGTTTACATCATAATCAAAGGGTTTCACACCCGCGGCGGCACTGGTGCCATCGAAATTACCCGTTCGCAAGTTCAGTCTGATCTTTCCGATACTTGCACCGGAATCGTTAAAGACTTCATCCAATGTGCCCGGCAGGCCATCGGCACCAATATCATAGCCTGCCAAAAGTGCAGAGTCCACGATACTGTTACTGGAGAGCACCGAGCCAATGTCGCCACCGGCACTTACCGTCGCCGAATCGATATCATTAAACTTAACCCTGGATATTTCCATCCCGGCTCGCAGCGTACCCCGTAATGTGCCCTGTCGGCCGGTGACATTCCCGATAGATTCCGAGGCAAGCAACATGCCGTCCACGTCAGTTTTAAACGAGGCCCGGGTGATATCGCCACCATTGGCGATCACAGAGGCTTCTGCGGTCAGGGCACCGGTCCTGCTGATCACCTTGCCGATGGACATCGAGGACAATACATCCCCCTGGATGTCACCTTTGGTAGTGACCGATTTGATACCGCCGCCATTGGCTGTGATGGATGCTTCGGGAGTCAGGCCGCC
>JAIPFO010000194.1 GCA_021736565.1 Phycisphaerae bacterium
GTACCTCCATAGTCGCGACGACCCCATCAAAGGGGCCAATTGCTGGGCCGATGGCGTCGTACAAAGAGCGAAAGAGCAGCAGGACACGGACACGGGCCGTATTCCGATTTGCTACATGGTCGATGGATTCGGGCTCGGCTATAATATTGAAGCACTTTTCAGCCGGCTTACCGGCGATGCATTCATCGTGGTCAGTGAGCCAAACCTGGCCGTTCTCAAAACCGCCTTTATCCTTCGTGACTATTCTAAAATGCTCGACAAAGGGCAGATTCTCTTCATTACCCGTACCGATCGCCAGGAAATATTCAATAAACTCCAGCAACATTCGGTCATTATGATGTTGGGAATCGTTTTTACGCACCCCCTTCAAAAAATCGAAACAGCATTCCACGCCGAAGTTCACCAGCGAATCAGCGAATACGCCTCTTTCATGCGGTCCCATATGATCAGCTTACTGGCCAATAGCGTATTGACCTGCCGAAACATCCTCAACAACCTGCCAACCTACGTAGCGACCAGTTCTGTTGAGATATTAAAAAACCGCTTCAAAGGCTACCCGGCAGTCATTGTATCAGCCGGCCCCTCACTCCAGCGCAATATCGACACCCTCAAAGCCATTCGCGATAACGTCGTGGTCATCGCCGTACAGACAACGCTTAAACCGCTCCTCAAAAAAGGGATTGTGCCCGACTTTGTCACCTCATTAGATTATCACGAAATCTCCAAACGGTTCTTCGACGACCTGGATGAATACGACCTTTCTAACGTACACCTGGTCGCCGAACCCAAGGCCACCTGGCACGTGATCGACGCCTATCAGGGCCGCGGCCCCATATCCCTCTTAGGCAGTGATATTGCCAAACTCGCCCTGGGCGACCTGAAAGACCATCACGACCACATAACCGCCGGGGCAACGGTCGCACACCTGGCCTTCTACCTGGCCGAATACATCGGCGCCGAACCGGCCATCTTCATCGGCCAGGACCTCGGCTATACCAACAACGTCTATTACAGCCCCGGCAACGCCCTCCACGACGTCTGGAAGCCTGAACTCAACCGCTTCAATGCCATCGAAATGAAAGAGTGGGAACGGATCATCCGCAGTCGCGATATCCTAAGACGCACCGAAGACATTCACGGCAATCCGATCTATACCGACGAACAGATGTTCACCTACCTGCAGCAGTTCGAAAAAGACTTTGCCAAATCGTCAACCACAATTATTGATGCGACCGAAGGCGGCGTTCGCAAGCAGTTCAGCCAGACCATGACCCTCAAAGAGGTCGGCGAAAAATATTGCACCAAGGCGATCGACCCGAAAATTTTTGAATATCGAAAAGAGATCATGGACCGCGATGAGTCCAAATGTCACGAAGCCCGCGAGCAATTGCTAAAACGTATCGAAGAGGTCGAAGAGCTAAAGGACATCTCCGTTCGAACCGTTGCTATGGTTAAAGAGATGCTTGAACTTTTAGACGACCAGCCGGCCCTGAATAAAAAAATGATCGAACTGGATGAACTGCGGGCCATGGTCCGACATCGTGAGGATATTTACCAGCTGATCAAATACACCTCACAAAACGCCGAAATGTTCCGATTCCGCCAGGACCGCGCCTTGGACATCGACGATGTTCAGGGCAAAGAACGCCAGCGTCGACAGCTTATGCGAGATATCGGCTACGTTTCAGAACTCATAAAAGGGGCCGAAAGAATGCTCGAACTCCTGAAGGAGTCAGACAAACGCTTTGACGCGTAAGAAATTGAAGCTATCCACATGAACACTGAAAATAAGCACAAAACGTCAGCATGGCTCATCGCCGATATGGATCGAAACGCCATAGGCCTGCCCGCGCGTCTTGCCGAAAATCTCGCCGGTAAACCGGTCCTGCGCCGTACGCTTGAACGATTAGCCCAGGCAAAACGCATTGACGAAATTATTATCTTTTGCACTGAATCACAACAGGCTCAGATACAATCGATCATCAGCGACTTTCCCGCGACGATCGTCCCCCTCAAAAACCCGGTGCCGATCAGTCGGAAAATCCGGAAACGCAAATGGTCACTGGAAAGCTATCGCGGTGGACTGGGCGAGGCAACCTGGTTCGATGAACTGCAATTCACCCCTGAAATGATCGAATACGGCCGTAACACCGACAGCTACACCATCCTGCCCCTCCCCCCGGATGCGGTACTGATCGACCCGGAACTGACCGACGAGCTGCTCGACCATCACGAAATCCACGGCGACGCCATGCGATTCACCTTCTCGCAGGCCGCCCCCGGATTGTGTGGGGGTGCCTACCGCATCGATCTCTTGCACGAACTGGTACAAAGTCAATGCTATATCGGCGACCTGCTAGCCTATGTCCCCGACTCGCCGCATAGCGACTTCATTGCCCACGAATGCACTTATAAAGTGCATGCCGAGCTGTACACCTCAACGTTCCGCTTCCTGCCCGACACACAACGTAGCTGGATTATTCTTGAAAAGATCCTTCAAAACCCAGACGCCCATCAAATGTCCGCCAGGCAAGCCATTCGGGCCGTTGCCCCATACCAAAAACAAACGCCGCCGTTCCCCCGTGAACTCGAAATTGAGATCACCAATTCCCCCTCACTACGCATCAACGGCTACCCCCACCGCATGACCGACCGCTCGTCATGGGCCACCCAGCGTGATACGATGCCGCTGGAGCTGTTTGAAAAAATCGTGAACGATTGCCAGGGGTATGATGATATATGCCTGACCCTCGGCGGTTTTGGCGAGCCCTTAACGCACCCGGACCTGCCGGAAATGATTAAGATCGCAAAAAGCGGCGGCATCTTCGCCATCAACATTGAAACCGATGGCCAGGATCTAAAAGAGGAGCTGGCCGATACGCTCATCCGCCTGGACATCGAGACGATCAGTGTCTTTCTGGATGCCAATACGCCGGAAGACTATCACGCCGTAAAATCCAAAGATTGTTTTAAACAGATCGAGCAGAACATGCTGAATTTCCTCGAAAAATGTAAAGTTTCGCCCGATACCGCCCCTGTTCTGGTCCCCCACCTGATAAAATCGCACCAGACCCTCGGTCAGATGGAACCTTTTTATGACCGCTGGCGACGAGCGGCCGGTGCGGCGGTCATTACAGGCTATAACGATTACGCCGGCCAGATCGACGATCAGGCGGTTATGAACATGGCCCCCCCCTCTCGCACAGCCTGTAACAGGATCCATCGCATTCTGACCATTTTGGCCGACGGCTCGATCCCCTTATGCTCGCAGGATTATGCCGGCCAACTCACCTTCGATACCGTCAAAAACAGCGCCATACGATCGATCTGGCTCAGTGAGACAATGGAAAATCTCAGAAACGCTCACAACCAGAACACATTCACCACAAATCAATTATGTCAAAATTGTAAAGAATGGCACCGATGATCATCGCATCAAAATGCGTATGATACACATCTGTGAAAGGAGAACGATCCATTTGAACGTTTTAGCAATTATTCCCGCCCGGGCAGGCAGCGTTGGTGTCCCCGGTAAAAATATCCGTAAACTGCTCGGCAAACCGGTGATCAACTACACCATTGAAACCGCCCAAAAGGCAACCTTGATCAACAGAATTGTCGTAAGCAGCGATTCGCCGGAAGTAATAGACATCTGCCAGAGAATGCACATTGACTTTATTGACCGCCCGGCAGAACTGGCCACCAGCAATGCTCAGATCGACGATGTCATGCGGCATTGCCTGGCCGAACTGGAATCTCAAAACGGAGACCACACCGACGCGGTCGCCCTGCTCTATGCCAATGTACCGGTTAGAGCGGATGACATTATCGACCGTGCCATTGAGCTTCTAACCACCAGCGGCGCCGATTCGGTCCAAACCGTTGCACCGGTAGGAAAATTCCATCCCAGCTGGCTCTATCAGCTCAATGGCGACCGGGCGTCAAAATATATCGACAACAAAATCTACCGCCGTCAGGACCTCGACCCGCTCTATTACATCGACGGCGCCGTCGGTGTTGTCACCCGACAGTCACTACTCGCCGGCCAGGACAATCCCGACCCACACGCCTTCTGGGGCCCCGACCGACGGGTCATTATTCAGGACCCACACGAAACCGTTGACATTGATTCAGTACGAGACTTCTACATGGCGGAAGCGGCCCTGAGAGAGAAAGAATGACCCGAGGCATGAAATTTATGATGAACTCCTATGACATCGTTCTAATCTTCCCCCCGATCCGCACATGGGACACCCCGCGAAACTTTCCCACCGGCCTGGGTCTGATCGCCTCTTCACTCCGCTCGGCAGGCTACCGGGTGAAGGTCATTGACGTGAACGGCTTACGGCTCAATGACGATGAGGTTCTGGAACAACTCCGCCAATACCAACCCTCTATTGTAGGCCTCGGCGGCCTGATCACGACCTATGGCTGGGTAAAACGCATGACGAGTAAAATTCGCACGGCCCTGCCCCAAAGCAAGATCATCCTGGGCGGCTCGGTGGGCACAAGCATCATCGAAACGGCCCTGACCCACCTGGAGATCGACGTGCTGGCCGTGGGCGAAGCGGACGAAACAATTATGGAGCTTATCCCCGCTCTCCTGAACAAAAGCAGTATAAGCACGATCCCCGGAATCGCCTATCAACACAACGGCCAAATCATCCGCACACCAGAACGCCCACTCATTCAGGATATTGCCCCCCTTCCTCTCCCCGCATGGGATATGTTCCCCATGGATGTTTATTTATCCAACCCGATCGTCGGGGTCGGTAAAGATATTGACATTATCAGCTCACGCGGTTGTCCGTTTAACTGCCAGTATTGCTACCGCATCTTTGGTAAAAAATTCCGCGCCCGCTCCGCCGAGCGCGTCGTCGAGGAAATGGTCGCACTCAAACAGAATTACGATATCGATTTTGTCAGCTTTCAGGATGACTGTTTCGTCATCGACAAACAGCGGGTTTTTGACATCTGTGACCTGCTTGATAAGAACGGCCTTAGCAAGTCACTTCGCTGGAGCTGCACCGGCCGGGTGACCGTATGTGACGCCGACCTCCTCAAACGCATGCGCGCCTCAGGCTGCGTCTCGGTCAGTTACGGCATTGAAAGCGGCTCGGATATGATTCTCGAAGCCATGGGAAAGAACGCCTCACTTCAAAAGGCCGCCCAGGCAATTAAAAATACCCGTGACGCCGGCCTGCGATGCCCGGTATCCTTCATGATCGGCTACCCCGGCGAAACCCGCCAGACCGTTATGGAAACCGTTGAATTCTGCAAAACGCTCAACATCCCCCTTTCGGCCATGATGTTCACCTGCCCCTACCCCGGCACCCCGCTCTATGAACAAGTCAAAAACACGCCCAATTTCAAATCCCAGTTCCCCACCGAAGAAGAATTTGTCCTCAAATGCGGCGATGCGGTTGACCTCACCGTGAACCTCACCGACATGGCCAATGACACCCTCACAACCCTTCGCAAAGAAGCCATCGAAAAAGCACAACAAAACTACACGCCCCCCACCCCGGAAGAAACCATCGCCAGGGAAAAAGCCCTCTACGGCCCGGAACTCTACGAAAAAGCCCAGCAACAACTCAAATCCCCAAAAATGCAAGCCCACCGCCAACGCCACGGCTTCAACGAATCAGCAAAAAAAGACTGATTTGTGGGAACGCAACTTACGGTCCCCTTAGGGTCAGGGCAATAAATGCAGGTTAATCACTCTGATCGGATAATGTGTCACACAAATGCAGTTGCATTTTATGTTGAAAAGGGTAGCGTTTGAGGGTAGAATGTATGCTTTGGAAGTGTTGTACATTTTTCACAAATAAACGTGCCGGCCTGACGTGTCGCGTAAGGCTTTATTTAAAAAAGACTTACATTTACCAAAAGTGGCATTGAACACAAAATGGCTTGAACCATAGTAGAGGAGCATATCAATGAATAGACCCCAAATCACAGAAACGGTTAAAAATGGAAAAACCCTGCTTTCCGACGGCGCCTGGGGCACTTTCCTCCATAAAAGCGGCTTGCAGCCCGGCGAATGCCCGGAACTCTGGAACATGGATAAACCCCAGGCCGTTCTGGACATTGCCCAAAGCTATATTGACGCCGGATCGGATATGATTGAGACAAATTCTTTTGGCGGCTCCAGCTTTAAACTGGCCCATTATGGCCTGGCCGATAAAGCCGCCGAAATAAACGAAGCCGCCGCTAGAATTTCACGCCAGGCCGCCGGTGATGGCAAATGGGTAATCGCCTCGGTCGGCCCCACCGATAAGATGATCCTCATGGGCGATGTCACCGAAGAAGAACTCTATAACGCCTTTAAAGAGCAGGTCACCGCCCTGGCCCGCGGCGGAGCCGATGCAATATGCATCGAAACCATGAGTGCGATTGATGAAACGACCCTGGCAATTCGTGCCGCCAGGGAAAATACCGATTGCGAAGTGATCTGCACCCTGACCTTTGAAAAGACCGCCAAGGGCGAGTATCGAACAATGATGGGGGTATCGCCCGAAGGGGCCGTAAAATCCTTACAGGAAGCCGGGGCCAATATCATCGGCACAAACTGCGGCAATGGCATCGAAGGGATGATCCAGATCGTCAAGGAAATGCGAACGGCAACCTCCGAAATGCCCATCATGGTACAAGCAAACGCCGGACTCCCAAAGATCATTGAAGGTCATAACATCTTTCCCGAATCCCCGGACGATATGGCACGCCAGATCCCGGCATTAATCCAGGCGGGGGCAAATATCATCGGCGGCTGTTGCGGGACAACTCCCGACCACATCCGGGCGATCAAACAGATCATCGGATAACCTCCCTCTCTCGTTTTAATTACAACTCCCGCATCAACAATCGCCCTGTCAAAGGCCGATCTCCCTTCAAAATGCGGATAACAGACCTCAAAAAAATCTGACACTAACGTCAATATTGGGAACTATTCACTTTGATCTATCAAGCTGTTATTTTCGACCTCGACGGAACCCTTGTCAACACCCTGGCCGATATTGCCGTCAGTGCGAATCATGCCATGACACAATTATCGTTACCCACTCATCCCATCGAATCATTCCGACAGAAAATCGGCCATGGCATTCGACACATGGTGTCCTG
>JAIPFO010000195.1 GCA_021736565.1 Phycisphaerae bacterium
AAGGTCAGCATGCCGTCGAAAGTGGCTTTTTGAGGAGAATGCCATTTAAGAGGCTGGCCATTGATCTGGACCGCCGGATACAGCTCGCTTCCGGCCTGGTACGTAATGTTTTTGAAATAATCCTCTTTCACATTAAAAAACCGGAACGTGTAGCTCAAATTCCGGGCGGTCGAGAGTCGAACTTGCATCACCACCGCGCGTCCCTGCAAGCACATCACCAGCGATTCATCCCCGCTCCAGGTGTGGGAGATCCGCCCCGCATTGTCCGGGGTCCAGAAATCACCTGCCACGCAACGTGACATGGAAATAGTGAATAAAATAATCAATGCAGCAAAGCAGTTCAGCTTTACCGTTTTAGTCCAATGGTAGTAATTTTTCATATGACACTCCCTGGTTAAACTGGTATTTCCAATATATCTTATCTTTCAGCGCAGCAACGCCGCTGGGCCTCTTTTCTAATAAAACATCAAATCTGTCTCAAAACTCAAGCCTTCCAGAATTCATTTTAAGGCTATTTCTGCCAAAATAATACGGTAGCCTTCTTTTACTTGATTAGAGCTTGTTTTGTACCGGACGGTCAAAACGCTTTTTGATCTCTTCACGAGTTTCGCGTTTGGGCGTCTTCTGGTAGAACGCGACAAGAGCGTCAATCGCATCAGGTCGAATTGCGACCTGGGGATCAAAAGAGCCAGAGACAACATAGGCCTCAAGGCTATCACGCAACTGACGGGCCGCATGTCGGGCGGCCAACTCAGACGACAGGTCAAGCGATGTTACCAGCAATTTGCCTTTACCGATCCTGGCTTCAAAAAGAACGCTGAGACAGCGGTTGCCGACAAACGAATCGATCATCCGGACGAGACTGTCAGGACGGGGATCCATGCTGTCTAGGTCCAGCACGCGGGAAGGCCGCAGCACATCCCACCACTGCCAGTTGCTGTAATATTCTGTTGGAAACGCTTTAAAGGCCGAATGGCCTGGGTCGCACAAGATCCCCATGGTAAGTGCATGCTGGTACCGTTTCATGATCGGGTTCCAGAACACGGTTGTAAAGCACCCCCGGGTAGCGCCGGGAATTTGCTCTTTCGACAGTTCGACAACAACCGTAGAGCCTGCGGCGACTTCAGCGGCGATCTCAGCGGACCAGTGACGCACCCAACGCACCGGTTTCTCTTTTTTCGTCTCGGGCCCTGGATATATCCATAAATCCCAGCTATTGACAATCTCGGTTTTCGGGGCAAACACCCGGAGAACCGCTTTGACCGGAACATCCACAGCGTCTAGTGACGCTACCACCTTACCAACACGAGTCAATCCACCGGTCGGGATATCACGCCGCTTGAAGCTTCCCTCGGCGATCGTTTTACCCTTGTCTGTAGATAACTGCCACCGGAATTCAGTGCTCTTCAGGTCTCTAGGACCGTAATGTGCCACCTCAACGTCGGCTGTCAGAGAATCTTTATTGGTGAAGGTACGTCGGTGTAATCTTGCCAGCGGAACGGTCTGACTGCAGAACTGGCGGAACTGTTCTGCAGTAACAAGCCCCTTGGATTTACGCAGTGCCGTGACGATCCCGATGGTCGAGGTGCCCTGGGGCGGATGGTCATGAAAACCGAGCAGCTGAACGCCTCCCAAACCGGGCGTCCGCAGAGTCGATTCAATCTCCTCTTTATATAAAAGCAGGCTGAGGTTCCCTGAGGCTCGTACAAAATCATCGGCCAGCGACAGCGTCCCTTTCGTTTTCATAAAATCACGGATAATCTCTAGATTGTTGGCTTTAAAAGGACCGGTAAATTCTTCAATTTCGCCGATGTCCGGATAGACCGCCCACTGACCTACCTCATGGGTAAACATGGGCTTGTCAATGCCGGCGATTTCATTGCGATAGTCACTCGCCGTCTCCGGCGGCCGCGTGTTAAATCGTGAACTATCGACAACATCAAAACCTGACCAGCGGATGCCTGTCAGGGGTTCGCCTTCTGTCACCCTGTTGCCATACCCGTAGGCACCTTTGGGCCATGCACTGACATAGAAGTCATCATCGCGGCCTTCGGTGTGAGATTGTGCGGTACAGCAATACCAGTGACGCGGGTCTTCGTCGCGACACCGGGCGACTCGTTCCATCAATACGACCTGAGATTTTGAGCTCTCCGTTTCACCGTTATAGAGCAGTTCATTTCCCATAGTCATCATGCAAAATGAAGGATGATTCCCGAAGGTACGTACGATCCGCAACGCTTCTTTCTGCAGATAGTTCAATGTCGCGGCATCTTCCGGTTCACTGCCCGAACACCCCGGCAGTTCAACATTCAGGATAATACCCAACCGGTCAGCTGCCCCAAACGCTGCCTTCGGCGGACAACACGTATGGAACCGAACATGGTTCAGCCCATGGTCCTTATAGATACCAAAAATCCCCAGCCAATAGTCTACATCCGTTGGCGGGTACCCTCTCAGAGGGTGAACAAAACACTCTAACTCGCCACGCAAAAAAGTAACCCTGCCATTGATGGCCAACTGTGTGCCGACCTGCGATAGATTTCGCATACCAAACTCAGTGGATTGAATGTCGAGCCCCTGCGGGGTTTCCAACTGAGCGGTTAACTGGTAAAGGTACGGATCGAACTCGTCCCATAAACGCATATCCTTGCCAAAGGATAGCTCATATTCAGTAACCTGGCACCCGGGTTTGCACGTTAGCTTAAATTGCCGACTGACAACGGATTTCTTGCTCATATCCTGGATCTTCAGTACCAGGCGATCGGTACTTGCAGTTTTCAAGTCGTTGGTATGCTCAACTTTCACGCGAACCTTGCGATTTTGAACATCCGGGTAGACCTGCAAATCCGTGATGCGAACCTTCTGGCGAATCTGAAGTTCCATTCGTCCGGTAATACCGTTAAAACACGGACCGCCGAAAACGGCGTGGTGTCCGCCGCAATTCAAACGCTTACGGCTGTCGGCCTTGAGTACCAGGTCTTCAGTATTCGAACCGTCATCGGTTGATGATTTTTCTTGGAACTTGCGGTTGGAGTTGTCGATTACAATAGTAAGCCTGTTCTTGCCGGGCCTGGCAGCGTCGCTGAGGTCATACACATGCGGTGAGACCAGGCTGTCCTGGCTACCCAATGCGATTCCGTTGAGCCATACAACGCTAACCCAGCCGCAACGTTCAAGGAACAGATCAATATGCCCCTGACAATCCGACTCTGACAATTCTATTTCCCGCTGATACCAGGCAGCTCCAAGGTATTCAGTCGTTGGAGTAAGACTGCTTATAAGTTTCTTATGCGGTACAGGCCCTATTTCATTGGTCTGAGTCGTGCCGGGAAGTGTCACCAGGGTTGATTTGATCTCACGATCCTGCCATGCTTCCCTCTGGCCGCGATTGTCCGGGTCCAGTTGACAGGCCCACGTGCCGGCAAGTGAGAGGATGTTTCCTTGGCGGCCCTCTCCCCCCGTTCGTCCGGCAAGGCCTTCATTTCCTGCTGCTTGACAATGGCTCAGACATATCCCTAACAGGGCCGCCATTACAAATTTTACATATCGGTTCAGCTGGTTCATTTGTGCTCCCTGGGTCCCATATTATCTTTAAAGGGCAGAATAAATTACTTTTTGATATAATCCTTAAGACCTCGCAGATCCGTCGGCATTTCGGTCGCATCTTCGATAGCTTTTATCCCGTCGTTCAAACCTTTCATAAACTTATTGAAGGCCCACGTTGGAAACCCCAGGGGCTTGCCCGGTCCAAGATTTTCCTGGTAATATTTCCGGGCCTCGTAGAGCTCGGGCAAAATCGATTTCGCAGCAGCGTCAAAGCTTTTCAAGGTCTCCATTAGCCGGTAGATACGTTCCTGGGAATCATGTTGCTTCATGGTGCGAACATAATATGCACAGACAGGTATCGCCTCTTTGAAACGATACTTTGCCAGAATATTCATGCAGGTCTCACGAATATCAGCATTGAACATGATCCCGCTGGGCGATGGGTTTTTTACCGCCCATACCAGGTCAGGCCACAGGGGAGCAAGCTGCTCGAAACTCATCATGGCGATCCCTCGTGAGACATAAGAGCGAGTCTGCCCATCTTCATTCCTCATCAGTTTCTGAATAGCCGGCACAAGCAGCCTCTGGTCGACGCCTTGAATGTCACGCAGCAGCAGACCCCGGGGTGACCCATTGTACCCGTCACCCCATAGCACATAACTGATATACCGCTGACTCATTTCACGTGGATCCTCCGGGTAGGTCCGGGTCGCCATTTGAAGTATGACCGGCACGGCCTTTTCCCTGGCGGCGTTCCCAATACCGCACAGCACACAGCCCGCTCTGAACCGGACCCACTCGTCCTCATGAGTGAGCAATCCCACCAGGTCGTCAATCGCCGGCTCGGCCTTTTCCCGCTGATACTCAAGGCCATAGAGCCCCCCTAACAGAATATCACGATCCTTGCTTTTTAGCATTTTTGTGAGTGTGCCGACAAAATCGTTCGGCTTTTTAGCCAGTGCTTTGGCCGCGCGTATTCGCATCGGCATCGACCAGGTATTGAGCCGCTCAAGCAGTTCATCACTCGGCAACGCATCGTATGCATCCGTTTTGATGAATCCATTTGTGAACCAGGTATTGTAATCCCGCCCTGCCAGCAGTGTATCTTCAAGATCCTTACCGGTCAGGGCCTTTTCCGTCTTCAGGCCTTTACCCGTAATATGGAGCTGTTGCAGCGACATGGCATACATGAGAATGCGCGCGCCTGTCGTATCCCATTCCGGAAGTTCTGAGTCTTCCATATTAGCGCCGCCCTGATATGCAAACCCGCCATCCCAACGACGCTCCAAATCGAAAAACCATTGCAGCTCTTTGATAAATGCCGCGGCCGCTTCGGGACCGGCACGCATTGCACCGAGCGGCCCCCAAAGAAAACTCCAGGAGTTGCCGGTATGCCCCTCCTCACGCTGGCCGTACGAGGCAATGGTCAATCGCGCAAAATAGCGGTACGCTTTGGGGTTATCCAGCAGATCGAACAGAATAGCTGCCAGAGAACTGCGACCATTGCTGTCGTGATCCTCTCGCGGGGAGTGATCACCGTAAGGAATGCTGCCTTTATCAACAAAAGAGGAGAAGAATACTTCCGACTTGCGAACAGCCTTCTCAACCACGGGATCATCAATGCCGCACTTCTGACTGAGCAGTAGCGACACCACGCACGATAAAGAGGGCTGGCACATCGCACCATATCCCGGGAGAGTCCCGTCAGGCCCTACATTGCCGTGCCCCCACGTTCCGACCTGGCTTTGCCCGTTGGCCAGGTACAGGGCCATATGTTTAATCTTCGGCAGAACCGTCTTGTCGCCGGTAAGCAGGTAGTACTCTGATAAAAAGATATTCATGTAACCCATGTTCCAGGATGACATCTCATAGGCATCCTGAACCCGGATCTTATGAGCATAGTCGCGTACCATTGGCAGGTATCGCTTTTGACCGCTGGCCAGCAATCCCAACGCGTTAATATGGCCGGTAATTCCTTCGCCGATACCATTTTTTTCGATGTACTTACAGGCGTTGTTGAGGATTCTTTGCGACTTGCGGCAATCCACCGGGGCCCTGGGGCCGTAGGTCCCCATGACTTTAAGACGAAGTGTGACGTCTTGAGTTGTGCCTTTCCGCCAGCGAACCAGTTTCAACAACCCGCGACTTTCCTTCTTCTCGGCTTCTGTAATGGCCTTTGCTAACGCGATACGGGCATCGCGGTCGAATGCCTTACCGTTAATCCCCAGAATTACATCATCGACTTGAAGAATGCCATCAGCAGGCGAACCGGCCTCTATCTTCGTTACAAGGATCTGGCGTGCATAATCGGTACGAAGTTCCATGCCCCACATCCAGCCTCTTGCCCCGGTCGGTCCCAAATTCCAATCGTGCATATCATTCTTTTTACCGCCCCGGGTAAAATCAGGATTCGGAGGAAAATGCCTTTTGCCATTCGCGGTCAACTCCGGAATGTCATCCGCTGTCGTTTGGGCAAATAGGCCGTCAACCGCCAGTACCAAAATCAACATGGACAAACACAATCCAACAAGCATCTCTTTTTTATTCATAATTCTCTAAATCTTTCTTACCTGTATTGACTTCATTTACTTGTTTGCTGAAAATCGATCCATATCGATTCGGCCAACGCCATGCCGTTTTATTGCAGAGACTTTCTATATATCATTATATGTCTTAGCCCAGACACGCCGCTAAGCCTCTTTGCCGATAGAATACCAAATCGGTCTCAAAAACTCAAGCCTTCCAACTTTATTTTGAGAATTTTTCTGTCAACATAACAGAAAATATACGAATTTGGCCACTGATTACCGTCTCTTTAATATACCACAACCCGTGCCCCCGTCTGAAATCCAGCTTTTTAGCCATTCGCTTTTTTCGCCAGAACCAACGAGGACAGGTTCCATAATTCTCATAAAAAAGAGCGGCTCGATATCCACATCACGCCGGCAGGATCACCGGAGGATCGTTCAGCATCCCTGGCGACGTTTACTCCATGAATTTCAAGTTTCAACTTTCGTTCAAAATTAACTCTCAGAGCGCCCTTTCTCTCTCACCCGTTGGAGGCTCCAAATCAAAACAGCCTTAAACAGAACCCCCAGGCCCTATGCTACAAACTTTTTTGTACGGCACGATTTGAAAATTCCTGGCTTCATTATTTTGTTTGTACCGGTACCGTCATGAGTCTCATCACAACGATAGCACTCTGTTTACCACCGGGTCGCCCTCTTCATTTCGGCAGATAAATCAATCGGGGCTTATCCACTGAGGCTTTTATCTCTCTGATTGTTTCCCTGACAAGTTTCGCCTTACCCAGGCTCAATGAACGCGGATAATCTTTTTCACCATTCTCAAAGTACTTCGCATTGGTCTCTAATTGGCCAATGACACGATTGGCATGGGCACCATACATTTTAAGCAGTTCCATGACCTTGACGATACGCACCTCGCTGCCGTGCCCCCTCTGGTTACGAGAGTAATCGACAAGCAGTTCTATCC
>JAIPFO010000196.1 GCA_021736565.1 Phycisphaerae bacterium
CCCGATAAGGACCCGGGCAACACTACCAAAAAAGTACGGGATTAAAAAAAATGTGTCTTACCAATGATCTTACAACTTCGCCTCTCCCAGATGAGGGCCAGCGAACGCTGATATTTTAAATCTTGCGCAACAGGGTCAGGGTATTCTCATAAATCCACCTGGGTCTTGCGACCCACCTGTGGGGTTCCGGCACATGCCGGTTTAGGATCGCATCCTGACCATCCTGTGGCGGATTCTCGATAAATCGATCACAATAAAAAAGGACAAATGTTCGCCAATCGGCCATTTCTCCCAGCGCACTAAAAGTCCGCGAAACCCTCTTCTCTTCTATAAAAACAAGACACCCTCACGCAAGAATAGCCTCCTATTGACTGGTACCCCCAATTATAGGCACCCTGGATAACAGAATCCACCCCGCCCACGGTTCGCCCTGATATTTCGGCCAAAAAATGATATAACTCTTTTAAAATAAAACCGTTATGGAAAATATATTTTCTCGTAAGTCCCAGAGGAATCCCCAACCATTAGTCGCCGGAACCGCTGCACCCCACAAAAAAAAGTCCCCCAGGAACGCCCGAAATCCACTTCAAAAAAAAAGGACTGGCCACTTTTGTACTCAAAAGATGCCAGTCCCTTTTAAACTTCTTATGATTGGCGACAACTAACTACCGGTTCTGTAAATCGGACTTCCATCTGTCCGGGTCTGAGCCCCGAGAGTCTCAAACGTTTTACCCCACTTCAGGGACCAGAGCATTTCCAGCTTGACCGGTTCGACATGCCCGTCAACGAACCCGATATTGGTCGAATCTTTGTGCCGGTTCAGTACGATACCAAGTATACTCTGGACACCGCCACCTGTATTCAGGTCAAGGTTGGCCGGGCAGGGCTCCCCGGGCCCGGACGTACCGTTACCGGGGATAAAATCAACCCATTTACAATCGGCAAAGACCGGTACTTGCGACGCACCCCCCGGACTGACAGTTCGCCAGGCCATCGGTTCGGTTTTATCACTGTAGAGCCACCAGTTCGTTGCATAAGAACCGTACTCGGCTTGTTCAGTCGTAACGCTTGCCGGGGGAATCTGATTACCGTTTGAATCAACCGCGCTATAGGGCCATATCCAGGTCAGCTTGGCAGTCCCAATCCCATTGGGCCAGGCATACGGCGGTGCTTTAGGGTCCTTTTTTGTCGACGGGCAATAGCGGATCTCGTCGACATCACCAAGCTGATCCGCAATTTCCAATAGCCACAAGTTACGGCCGCCGTTCTTATTGTAGGGGATGCCCTTATCGTCATTATTTCCAGAATACATGATATAGCCCAAAGCCAGTGAGCGGATATTCATGCGGCAGGTAACATTCCTGGCCATCTCCTTCGCCTTGCCCAATGCCGGCATCAATATCGCCACCAACAGCGCAATGATCGAAATAACAACCAAAAGCTCAATTAACGTAAATCCTTTTTTTCTACTCATAAATTTACTCCAATTCCATAAGGCTCTGGGAGCCTTTCTCGGTGATTTAGATAATATAGGAACTATAGGCTATTTGATGCCTTCTGGATATTCTCCTCCTCTTCCTCATTTTATCAACCAGGGTGGCCCAGACCCACGCGGTTTTCATGACGCTTGAGAACATAAACGTCACCAATTTAAAACGTCTCCTCAGCCTCCGCTCGGGGCGATATCTTTGTAACAACTCGCTCGTGCTATCCAATTATATCAGGATTATACGGCATAAATCAAGCAATTCCAAGAATAAAACAGCACCCCCCAAAAGGACTGGCTGCTTTTTTCAAATCACCCAAAAACACCCAATGACGATTACCACGTCAAAAGTCATATCGCGTCTTTAAAATCAGCCGTTGAGATGAACAAATGGGCCGCCATACCTCAATCGACATCCGGAACTGACCCGGGCGTCCTCAGTTATGGTTTCTTATCCAATGGCCTTATTCACGCAGTTGCCCCCACAGGAGACGCCGTACTGCCGAGCTGATCGCTGGAAAGGGGACAACTTTCACTTCCGGCTCGCCCAGCGTTCCCCCAATGCTGACCGAGGCGACACTTTTTTGCAGCGAGGTCATCAATTTATCCAGTTCTTTTATCCCCGGTAAATTAATCCCTTTGAGAGGACGCGTGGACCCGATCGCATAACCTTCAATGGGACTGGCGGATCCCAGGCTTATATCTTTGATGGTGGCGGCGCCGCGAACCTCGACGCCGCGATTAAAAAAGTAGAAACTGCTAAGATCTAATGTGGTGCCCTCTGCCCGAAGACTGACCTGTCCCACACCTTTAGGCTGGTCCAGGTCAAGCTGTAAGTTCAATGTATTATATAACATAGCGATGACAGAATTATTCACCAGGTCCGTTTCTTTTAGTTCAAAATTAGCTTCTCCTGTCAAACGATTGAGGTCGCTGGAAAATACACTCGATCCTTTTCCAGTCAAAAATCCGGTGACTTTATTGGCTTTCGGCTGGAATATATGGACAAGTTGATTCAGGTCCAGATTGTCAATGTCGCTGTGGATATACGTAAACACTTCGCCCTCATGCCGGGAAAGAGTCGCCCGGCTTTTGATCACGCCGCCTGCCAGTTCAATCCGCAATTGCTTGATGAGGAATTGATCCTTGTCCGCATAGGCTTCCACTTCACAACCACCCATTTGAGCCCCTCGCAGGGTGACCTCCGCCAGGTCAATTTTAGATTGAAGATGCAGCGGCCCTAATGCACGTGTGTCTTCCGAGGGACCGGCCGTTAGAAATCCAGAAGACGTGCCGGTAAAACCGTCCAGTTTGGGGTGCCAGTCACCGGACTTGGCAAGGTCGATGTTTTTCCATGTTAGCTCTGAACACATTTGGGACCAGTTGTCCAGCGGAATGACCGCACGGCCTTCAAATTGCCCCGCCAGGACATCAAAATTGATGTTCTCCAGGGAAAGGGTGCGTCCTGTGACCTCCGCGGTGGAGGTGAACTGGCCAAAATCCTTCCCGTTAAGCTGTGCCGTCGTCGACAGGATACCCCTGCCCTTGGCGGTCTTTTTTACAACGTCGAGTTGCAGTTTTGTATTGCCATTCGATCGCAGGATCAGGCCATAGCCGCCAATGAACAGCGGCCAGTCTTGCCCCTGGGCTTCAATGTCCAATAGATGGGGCTGATTCAGATCGAATTGCATCTTGGCCTGGGTTGTACCCTCTTGTTGTTTCAGATTAATGTGCTCGAACTTCACGATGCCGTTACGCACATGCATTTGCCCGTTAGCCTGTTCGGCTTCAAAGGGCGGCATCTTCAAATCCTTTGCCTGCCACGTGCCCGATGCGATTATCTCATCCAGACCCTTTTCCGGTAATGTGACATGAAGGTTTGCAGAGACATTCCCCTGCCAGTGAAGCGGCGAATCAATCAGCTCAGCGGTAGTCTTCAGCGATAGATCGTGGACCCTTAGATCAACTTGACTGGAACGCTCCGTAAGATCATAGTGGCCATCCAATTGCCAGATGCCATCAAATAAATCAAAGGATTCCGTTTTGAATGTGATTTGCTGGGGGGTCACTTTGCCCGACAAGGGGATTTGTAAACGAGCGGTATTTTTCTTGCCCACCGTGACTTCTTCTGCCTTGAAGTGGCCCTGCAAGGCGAGATTAACCGGATAGATCTTCCCGTTGATCGACGTGTCAAGCCGCCAATTGCTGGAGAGACGATTCGATTTATTGGCCATCTGATAATCAAATTGCGTCTTCCCCCTGGCCGAGAGATGCACCTCTTCAAGGGTCATTTCCGAATACCCCAACTTACCAGATCCCCCCAGAACGATGTTGCCCCGGCTCAATTCAAAATTGGAGCACGTCATGCTGGACAAGTCGCCCGCCGCGGCCAATTTTACATCCAGGGGTGATTTATTCTTGCCTTCCAGTAAAAAATCATCAATCGCTAATTTTAACGACCATTTCTTGTCGTCTACCGAAAAAAAGCCGCCAGCCGTTACGTCACTGGCATTAGCGATCTGTAAACGGTCCAATTCAATTCGCGGCCAGTTGGCGATAAAGTCGGCGTTAATCGCACGAAATCGCATCTCCCGCCCTTCCCTGCGCCATATTAAATGGGGCAGTGTCGTCTGCCAGTGCGAATTCAGCCACGTGTTGCCTGTACCGGTGATCTTGGCTTGAGTATCCCAGCCGCCCCAGGGCGAATACCCCTGGGTCTGAAACTGCACTTCGATCTGTTTTCGTCCGTTTAGAGGTAAGTCGATCTCCCCTTGCCATGTGCCCTGATGACGGACACGTTGTTCGGCAAAGGATCCTGTCCAGGAACCGTTGCAACTTCCTTTTTCCGATGACAAGTCCCAGGTGCTATCCACAATGGCGATATGCCCCTGGCTTCCAATACCGAGATGACCAGCCGTGACCGTACCGGCTTCTAGGGTGATACGTCCATGCGTTATAGCGGTCCCGTGGATCGGGGACGTCGGATTATAAACGATCAGATCTTTGGGCTCCAAACGAATACGGCCCGAATCATACTGGACAGAAAGTCCGCCTTTGACCTTTGTCTCACCAAATTCCAATGTCCCCAGTTCCAATGTCCCGGCCAGTTGCTCGCCGCTAAAGCGGCCCTGCCATTGCCCCGTGAAATTCAACGGCGCGATTGGACTGGCCGTCAAAGGCGATAGAAATCTTTCGGCGTGTTCAAGTTGAAGCTCAATGATATGCGGCTGGTCCGCCGAAGACGCCAATGTCCCCTCCAGATGGACCTGGTCAGGGATATCCAGTTCAAATTGCATGGCTAATTGACCGTTTGTTTCACCGTGCAGCGTTATCGGGTATTTCTGGGCAATTTCGCCATCCCGGCCCATCACCTGGATTATGCCATCGGTTAAAGCGATTCCCGGTAATTGTGAGGCTGAAGAACCTTTGGGCTTCGATCGGGTAAAGGCATTGAGCGTTGAAGTGACATCCTGAAGGTTCCAGCGACCGTTGGAATCCTGCTGAAGGATGATTACCGGACTTTCGATCTGAATGGACTCTAAAGCGAATGATTGGAGTATCAGTATCCGGAGAAGTGAACTGTGAGACAAATTAATATTTGATATGGTAAGAAAGGGCGACTGTTTAAGAGGAAGCGAAACCGCAAGGTCTTCAATGCTGGTTTTTCCCGCCCAGCGGGTCGAGAAAGTACGGGCTTCAAACGCCATACCCAATTGTGCGCTGAGAGAATCTAATACCCATCGGCGGGGTAAATCCGTCCATAAAATAACCTGAATCACCCCTCCGGAGAGTAACAGAAGTAGTATGATCACCAGAATGACCCGAAAGAACCAGCGTTTCATGATCGATCCGTTCTTTATTAAATAGTATGGGAATTTGTAACTTTGATTCAGATTCGTAATCGTTTACGTAATGATAAAATAGTTTC
Organism: Phycisphaerae bacterium; assembly: GCA_021736565.1. GTDB lineage: Bacteria > Planctomycetota > Phycisphaerae > Sedimentisphaerales > SM23-30 > JAIPFO01. Next base: position 5,415 of record JAIPFO010000196.1, read on the forward strand.
CGCCGAAGGTCGCAGATCAGCCTTTGGATGGCGGTTTCCAACAAGTGCCTGAAAGGCTAATATAACTTAGCCCAGCCCAAACAAGCGCAGTCCGCCGAAGGCGGAACGCCCTGGGTTGATAAGATTAACGAGCGATCTCCCCCTCGTCCCGCTTGCGGACGCTAGCTCGAAAGCGGGACGAGGGAGAAAAAGAAAAAAGCGTGCCTTACGAATAATTATTCGATTTCAAAATTCACAGGAGGAATATTACCCAGACTTTTCGGCCCAAAGCCCAGGAACCACCAGTCTTCCCGATGTGTCTTACCAATTGTCGGCCCGATACTCGCTACCACCTCACCGGTATCGGCCCAGTACGCCACATAGGCCACACTGGCGAAGGCAACTTGTTTGATCGTTTTGCTGATAGCTAATTCCGGGGTCACCAACGACGCCATGGGAGTACCACTTACAGCCGAAGTGGCTGTTGAAGGTGTCATAAGGGATGGGATTCCCAAAAGGCTTTCATAGCGATCAATGCCGACCCCGCCGCTACGGATTTCTAAAATGATCTGAGCATCTTCTCGCTTATTGACGATCTGTACACCTGAATTCAAGACCTTGGCCCTCAGCTCTCCCAGCACGAATTCCTTTTCGACCGGCGCAAAATAGCTGCTATCCAAATAAACCTTACGGCCGTGCAACACGTCAAATGACAATGGGGTTACCGCCTCCACCGCGGCTTGTGACAGCAAAAACTGTTCCGTGGCCGTCCGGGCCGGGTTTGTGATACGCACATTGGAGCAACCCGCACCAAGAAAGATCAAGGTCAGGAGAGAGAGCATCCCAATGTGCGTTCGGAATGAACAACCCGAATAGTGGAGGCCTGCCAGGGTAAAAGTTGATTTTTGTCTCAAAAAACAAACTTGACGACGCGGAAAACACGCATCAAGTAGACTTCTGACCCTGGCGGCAATTATGGTTTTTTTTGGCATTATGATATTCTTTCCAATGACTAAAAATCGCGTTCACGTCAAAAGTCAATTTGGGAGCGATAAATCTGTCTTTAAGATGCGGAAAATGAACTCTCAAAGAACTTTTGACGCTGGCGTCAAAAAGACCCTTCATATCGGGCAGGTAAGTATAGCAGGATAACGAAAGTTTGCCAACTGCTCTTTTGAACGAGATGAGAAAAGAGTGGGGGGGCTCACCTGGCAAATGATCAAAAGGCTCCTGGAGCCGTTTTTGGCGATTTAGGTAATAGAGCCATTAGAGACTACTTGATACCCCCTGGATACCCTCCTGCCCTTACTCGATTTACTAATCCGGGCGGCCCAGACCCGCGAGGTGTTCTTACCATGTGAGAACGAAACGTCACACGGACTCTTTCCACGACTTAAAAACGGAGAACCCCATCCCCCGCTTCTAACCGCCTTAACGCCGTAGGCGTAAAATCTTTGTAGAAAAAGTTCATCTAAAATCAAACAGTCCCGAAGGGACGACATCTCTGGATCCTAAACCCTTGCATATAATATAAGATATCGTTCTGCAGCCCTTCCCCCCAGGGTAGGACAAGCATCCTTCTTGTCATAAAAAAAACCTCGCGCAGCGACACCCTATGAGCCTTGTAGGGGT
>JAIPFO010000197.1 GCA_021736565.1 Phycisphaerae bacterium
GATGCTAATGATCCGCATCAGGTTTTTACCAATGATCGTACCGGTAACGCTGCGTTTGGCCTGGTCGGTTACGACGGACACTGCGATTGTGCTGGAATAATCCTTAGCGTCAGCGTTTTTGAGCTCATCCACGCTCAATCCTCTTTTTTTGATCAGTATCGGGACGTTAACTTCATTGACCGGGCCGTCGAACAAGGGACGAAGCAGGCCCACGCAGAAGCTGGTCGTTATGGGCGAAACATCATAACTGGCAATTTCACCCCGATATGATACAACCAGATCTTTAATCGAACCGGGTGTCAGTGAGCCAATTACTGTCCCAAGTCGCTCGGCCAATTGTCGGTAATTTTTGACAATTTCGGGCAATGTTTTATCCAGTCCGGGCACATTTATCGCATTTTGCATAGCGCTGCCCCGAAGTGCTTCGACAAGTTCCTTGGCGGCATCAATCGCCACTTCAACCTGAGCTTCCTCGGTGCTGGCCCCCAAATGCGGGGTCACCAGGCAGTTATCCAACTTTTCAAAACGACGGTCCTCCGGCGGTTCCTTGGCAAAAACATCCAGTGCCGCGCCGCCAATGGTTTTTTTCTCCAGGGCGTCATATAAATCGTCATCGTTGATCACCGCACCCCGGGCAACATTAATGATTCGGGCCGTTGGTTTCATGACACTTATGAGGTCGGCATTGATCATTCCCCGGGTCTGGTCGTTCACGGGTACATGCAGAGAAATATAATCAGAGGCGCGACACAATTTTTTAAGATCGGCAACCAATTCCACCCCGGACTCTTCAACTGTCTTAGGGGTTGCGACGGGGTCGAAGCCGATCACTTTCATTTTTAGCCCTATTGCCCGACGAGCGACCGACATTCCAATACGTCCCAGGCCAATAATACCAAGGGTCTTGCCCATCAGCTGTGTTCCCATAAACAGCTTGCGGTCCCAACGGCCATCTTTGAGGGAATTACACCCCTGGACCACATATCGTGAAATCGCCATCATCAACGCAATGCTGTGCTCGGCGGCACTGATCGTGTTGCCATCGGGGGTATTCATTACGACGATCCCATTTTGAGTGGCCACTTTGATATCAATATTATCCACCCCCACACCGGCACGTGCAATGCCCCGGAGTCGGCCGCTGTTGGCCAGAACTTTGGCGGTGACCTGGGTGCCACTTCGAATGATCAATCCATCGTAGTCGCAAATTATGGAAGACAGTTCATCTTCGCTGAGCCCGGTTTTTATCGTGACTTCAACATCATCACACCCCGAAAGAAAGTCTAATCCCTCCTGAGCCAATTTGTCAGATACTAAAATCTTCAGCATGCTTCATCCCTTTCCAATAGTAAAAACAGGACACGATTTATATAGCGAAACATAATGGTAATATGAACGTCGAAATTATCATGGATTCACGGGGAAATGTCTAGGGAAATATCTATCAAAACGATGAAAACCGCCAGGTAATAATATTGATTTGGCGTCATGACAATTTATGAGGTCGGTTGTCCTTGTCTTAAAAGTCTGAATAGAACAGTGCAAATGGACATTGAGGTGGGAATCGTTATTCAATTTTGATGCAACCCTCGATATAAATAACGGGAAACGACTATTGCGGTGGGCGTTATTTTTGGAAATGCTGTAAGTGTATTATTTATAATTACTTACAATATTCTTGGGTCACGAAATGAAAATGGCGTGGTTAAAAATATAACTTTTTTCTTGACGAAACGGGCTTAAAATGGCATTTATAGTCCATGGAGAAATTAACTCGGCAAGGATCGCTGGCATACCGTCCCGTGAGACACAAAAAGATCTCACTCGCCCAACTTTATGAGGTGGGCCCATTGCATTTGCGTGACCAGAGTCTCAAAACGGTGAAGGCGTTGGTCAACCAAAATCATTTGCGACACAATGCGGTGATAATCAAGAAGCAGTGTTCACCGGCGACGCTTTTTTGCGCGGTGGTCAAGGCGAACGCCTACGGTCATGGCGCCAAGTCTATTGTGGCCAGTTTGCCCCCGGAATATGCAGACGCCTTTGCTGTCTCATCGATAGAAGAGGCCGAAGAGATATATCCATTTGTTCGGAAACGTAAAATCCTGGTGACGGCCCCTGTTTTTTCCGGGATAAACCCTCAACTGATCCAATTAGCGCAGGCCCGTGGATTTAATTGCACGATCTGTACCATGGACAGCCTGAAGTATGTTCGTGAACATTTGCATCATCAATTACCGAACCTGCCGGTGCATCTGAAATTGGACACCGGGATGGGACGCATCGGGTGTCGCCTGTCGGACATTCAAGAGTTATTAGCGACCATTCGTGAAACAAGATCGATCATTCTGGCTGGCGTCTATACTCATCTGGCTACCGCGGATAATGATCTTCAATATGCCTCTGAGCAGCTTGAACAGTTCAATACTTTTCTAAACAGTCATCCTCTCCTCAATCAAAAGCATATTATCAAACATACGTGTAATACCTCGGCTTTATTGCAATTACCCCACGCGCACTATGATATGGTTCGTTGCGGCATTGGATTGTATGGTTATGCAAATGTTGTTGAGCAAACCAGCCTGACCCTTGCCCTGAAACCTATTCTTCGGGTTGAGACTCCGGTGGTTCAGGTCAAGCAACTTCAGGCTGGAGAGTCGTGTGGTTATAACCAATCATATATTGCGGCTCATGACATGGTTATTGGTATAGTTTCTGTCGGTTATGCCGACGGCCTGATGCGATGTTTATCTAATTGCGGCTCTATGCGATTCAATGACCAGTGGGTGCCGATTATCGGCCAGGTCAGTATGGACTTGACGATCGTCGATTTGAGTTCGATCCGGGAGCCGTATGAAGGAATGACGTTAACGGTAATTGACAATGAGCCTGGAAGCCCTTGCAGCGTCCAGGCCCTTTCGCGACAGGCGAATACCATCCCCTATGAAATATTTACCGGTATTGGTAATCGTATCAAGAGAGAGCTTGTCGAATAACGCCAGTCAACTTTTCGTGGTGGCCGGTCCATCTCTTCAAGCAGTAGCGTATTCTAGTTATCCACACTTTGTGCACAAGTGACTCCCATTTACAATCGCCCGGGTCCGATATAATCGCTTTGGAATCGCTAATAAATAATCTGTAAATAGTTTTTGGTATTCTGCCGATAAATTCATTACCCTTCTGACCGATGTTTTCTCTCGGGGAAACAGATGAGCGGTGGTGGGGCACTGGATTTATACCTTTCCAGGATCATTATCGGGTGGAGCGTTTTTTTAAGGTACAATTTGGATGCCGAATTCGAAACGTTTGTCTGCTGGGTATTATGAGAGGTATCGCGGATATTTATATAGAAATAAACACCCCTTAATCCAGGACGCTTGAGGTCGATAATCATAAAACATTATCGGCCTTTTTTTATGGGTTTTTTTTTAAAGAGTCCAATCGTCCATTTTCATGGTGTTCGATCGATCAAGGAGTCATTGGGTGGTGGGGTTAAAGTTGTCGCCAGCGTCCTCCGTGTTTTTTTCGTCTGTTTTTCGAATTTTAAAGGGGGGTGGGCGAGTCGAAAAGTTATTTTTGACGCAAGAATCAAAGTTAAGGGTTTTCATGGCCGATACTAACATTGATGCCAGCGTCATCCGTATTTTTGGAGCCCATTTTTTGCAATTTAAGGGCTGATTTAAAATACGGAAATATACTTTTAACGTGGAAGTCTCTATGATGGCGAGGCAAACGAGGATAGGACTGAGATTGAAATGGCAGATATAAAAGATTTCCCAAAAAAAAGTGAAAGAACAATACTTTCGACCCAAAGTACCTGGCCGGTATCGTTTCAATGGTCCCCGGTGAAGTGGTATCCCGCTAACTCACGATTGATCGGCCTGGTGCGTAATAATGTGGATAATTTTGTTCTTCCCCCCGCAGTGGTTCGAAAAGCGGCCTGGCGCGACTAAGTTGTGAAGGTTTCTTTCTATGCTGGTCCAGGATGAACTGGGCCAGACCGCTTTACCAGCAAGGTCTGTCCTTCCTTTTCCATTTCGCTCTTTCCCTTCATTTCAGATCACTTTTGGCGTCAGCGTCTTACTTATCGGCCTTTTAGATTTTTCCTGAATCTTTTTATTCCTCATATAATTTCTACAGATCTATCGTCGGAAATCGGATAAATGAGCCTATAAGTCGTCCACTATCGAGGCGGATTCATGATAGATTGAATAAATCTATCGGATAAATCAGATGTCAACTAATTATATATGGTAAAAAAATACGCTTTATGGTGTCTTAAAGTTGTTTTTTAATAAATCCAGGTCGTTTTTACCGTGATTTTGCCTTGTTGTGTTTACTCGCCATTGGTTCTATGTTTGGCAGACCGCAGAGAGGATTATTTGGAAAATCTGCTTTAACCGACAGGGTGCAAAAAAAAGTAATTTTCAACATATTCGTTTTAATCGGAATTTTCCTCACGATGGGTACTTACAAAACCGATAATTTGGCTGGAGAGAGAAGATGGGTAAAATAGATAAGCTATGTAAAGCAAAAATAAATGACCTAAATCAGATGTCAGCGTCATCCGTATTTTTGGAGCCTGTTTTCCGCATCGTAAGGATTGATTTTGAAGATGAAAATCAACTTTTGCCGTGGAAAACAAATTAATGAAGGTATTGCGAATATGTTAACACGACTCATTCAAAATAAACAACTTACAACATGTATGATGGCCATTATTGCCCTGTTGCTGGGGTGCCTGGGCTGTCAGAAGAACTCATCACGCGTTTATAAAATAGGCCGTGCACAATCTCCTGGTGCACAACCGGCGCGGTCCATCCCTCGTCAGCAGGGTCCGTATAATTCCATGCAAAAAAATTCACCCTTATTGACTTCTCAAAATAATGGTAATCAAATATCGCATACTACTCAATCCGCCCCCGCGAATGCTCAAACTATCAGCTCGGCGAATAGACCCCAAAATAAAAACTATCATGTGGGGCCGGGTGATACCCTTGCGATCAAAGTTTTTCAACTTTTGGAAATCGATAAAGACACTCATTTGAAAGTTCAGGTTGATCGTCAGGGAACTATTTATGTGCCCATGCTGAATCAAGTGGAAGTCAGTGGGATGACCTCCATTGAGATTCAACGTCATCTCACGCGACTTTTAGGCAGCCAGTACATACGCGACCCGAAGGTGAGTGTTGAAATTGAAAAATATAACAGCAAGCTGGTGATGATCGAGGGACAGGTTCGTCGGCCAGGAGAGTTGGCCCTTGAATCAGATACGTCAACATTGCTGGGTGTTATTTCCCAGGCGGGCGGTATTACGACCAATACTGCGCCTCAAATTGAAATATTACGAGGGGCCTATAATCCTAATGGGAGCCAGACGGTCACTGGTGAGGGCGACAGATCGGGTCCGACAAACTATCGCCGTGAGCTGGTTCCCGTGGCTCGTTTATTTGCCGAAGACGGTCAGGAACAAATTAATCCAGAGATTCGGCCGGGTGACGTCGTTAAAGTCCGTTCGGCCAGCGAGGGATATGTTTATATGTCTGGTGAAGTCAGGCGGCCGGGTTCGATCGAATTCAGGCGGCCACAGACTATATTACAGGCGATGACGATGGTCGGCGGGCCAACGAATATTGCCAAAGAGGGTAAATGTAAAATAATACGACGGCTTACCGGTGGGACTGAAACAGAAATACAGGTTGATTTGAAACAAATTCGCAAAGGCAAGCAGGAGAATCTGCTTTTGGCCCAGAACGATACGGTACTGGTTCCGGTCGATTCGGTAAAGAAATTCTTCGATGACCTGAACAAGGCGTTCCGTCGCGGCGTCTCATTAACCTACAGTCCAAACGATCAATTAGGGATTCCGGCAGCCCAAACTTCCGGCGGCTTTTAATAAAAAGATTAAAGAACACCAATACATTGTGAATGTTCACAAAAGCGATGATTCTAGGAAAGACAGGCATAAGATATGAGTGATATAAACAGCACTATCGGCAAAATCAACAGCACGGCAAACACGCCCTCTGCCACCCTTCCGGTGGGATTTCATCCACTGCACATATTGGTACGAAGGCGGTGGCAGCTTTTTTCCTGTCTGTTCCTGGTGGCTTGCATTGCCCTGGTTTCGGCCTTTGTTTACAAGCCGGTCTATGAGGCTGTCGCCCAGGTACAGGTCATTCCCCCGGTCTCTGAGACGACTTCTAATTCAGCATTGGCCGCGATAAAATCAGGGGGCAGTAGTGATTATTTTAAGACACAATGTGAGTTGATCCAGTCTCAGCATATTCTTGCCCAGGTTGCTGACCGGATGAATTTAAAGGGTGATTATAATGGTCTGGTTAATGAACTACGGGACCAGGTTATTATTCGGCCCATAGCCGGTTCGCACTTGATCGATGTTGTTGGCATGGCGGATAATAAATCGGAGGCGGCAGCGATTTCCAATCAACTGGTAACGGCCTTTGTCGATACATCCCTGGCCATCCAGAAAACCAATGACAAACGCATTCTGGAAAAAATACTATCACAGAAAGATAAGTTTTCAAAAGATGTTGAACGTTATGAAAAAGAACTTCATGATTTTCGGCAAGCTCATTTTACGACCGATGCCACGAAATCACTGGCCCTGGTCGAGTCGCGAATCCTTCAACTGGAAAATGATCACAATCAGGCACAATTAGCATGCATTGCGTTGAAGGCGAGGGCTGAGGATATCAGCAAAAGCGTCGAGGGCAATGAGGGTCTTATCGGAACGGGCCTGGCAACAGAAGCGATCTCTTCCGATGCACTTTGTACTCAACTCAAGAATAGCCTGCAACGTCTTGGTCAGGACGAGGCGAAATTAAGTCAGGCCTATTTGCCCGGACATCGCATGTTGATCTCGGTTCGTTCTCAAATATCCGAGGTGAAGGACCAACTGGAACAGCGAAAACAAAAAGTATTTGAAAACACCTATGCGAATATACTTCATGGCTATAATGAACAAGTGCGGCAGAAAGAAACACTGGGGTGGCTTCTTA
>JAIPFO010000198.1 GCA_021736565.1 Phycisphaerae bacterium
TGTACCCAATTACATGTGCCGCAAGGTGGCCCTGGGGATATTGCCGACGATAGGTTTCCTCAACCATCACACCTCGTATCTTTAATTCCCGAATCTGCTGAGCCTGCTGATCGCTAATTTCATGCTTAATTCGCATAAACTGCCGTCCCTGGTCGGCCCGAACTTTTATATCCTGATAAAGTTCCACCTCATTGGTGCCCAAGACCCTGGCCAATTCGTTTGCAGTTTTCTTAATATCCTTTACAAAGGATGGGTCAATCCAGATCGATGGTACTTTCACGCTCACCGCCAGCAGCTTTCCCTTGCGATCGACAATCGTCCCCCGCCGTGCCGATTGGGTGATCACCCGCAACTGCTGCTTGGCTGCCCGTTCACGGTAATAATCCCTCTTATAAAACTGAAGTGACCAGCACCGCCCCGCCACCACAAGCAATCCCACGATCACCAGTAATAAAAAAATCGCCCCCCGCTGTCGGCTACCACAAGCATTATTCATATCGTTGATCTCATCCATGATATATCTCCATCTTAATCCATTACGCTCATACTACACCATATTGGCTCAGAGGTCAAAAGTCGATTTTCGTATTTAAAATCAGTTTTTAAAATAACTGATTGGGGCAGGATATGGAAATAAGAAAATCGTAAGACACACATTTTTTCTTTTTGCCCCTGGTCCCGCTTGCGGGCTAGCGTCCGGAAGGGGGACGACGTTCGGGGAGAGATCGTTTGCCTCCCCCCCCTGGGGCACTCGCCGCGTTCGTTTGGGCGGGGCTAAGTTATATTAGCCTTCAATGGCTATGATTTTATCGACAAATCTACAATCGATAAAACAGTCCATATTGACACCAGGGTCCTAAATATTTCCAAAGACTATTTTCGGCAGATTAGAGGCTGATTTGAACTACCAGATGCGCATAAAAAAAGCTCTCACTGAATAGTGAGAGCTTCATAAAATGATCCCTACGGGATTCGAACCCGTGTTGCCGGGATGAAAACCCGGTGTCCTAGACCTGACTAGACGAAGGGATCGTTGTCAAGCGAGTTGAATTTTTTACCATTATCAGAGGGCATTGTCAAAAGAAAAAAATAATTTTTTAAAAAAAAATCATAAAAAGCACTCGAGATCACATGTAATCCATTGCAGTGTAAGCACTTACAATTCACTTCATTTCCTGGCTTCCAATGACCACTTTATTACGTCCGGTGTCTTTTGCTTTGTAAAGTGCTTTATCGGCGATAAAAAGAAGCTGATCCTGGGTTACTTTTTCGGCGAATTCGGCGACGCCAAAGCTAACGGTGATCTGCTCGGGCAGTTCGCCGGTGGGCACCTCCTGAATATAATTCCTGATACGATCGGCCAGCTGACTGGCGGCCTGGGCGTTACTGCCTGGAACCACCAAGAGAAATTCTTCGCCCCCCCATCTTCCGGCGGTATCGGGTTTTCGGGTATTGAAGGCCAGGATCGAACCGATTTTTGCCAGCACCTTATCGCCTGCATCATGGCCATAACGGTCGTTAATTCGTTTAAAATGGTCAATATCCGCCATGACAACGCTCAAGTGCTGACCATAACGACGGGTCCGCTCAATTTCAGCCTTGAAGATCTCAGTGATCGCTGTGCGGTTGTATAACCCGGTCAGCTGATCTTTTCGTGCAATCTGCAAAACCTGGCGATGGGCCTGCTCTAAAGCGACGTGGGCGGAAATATCACGAAAAACCTCTCCGACGCCAATCACTTCATTATTGTGATTGCGAATAGCGGCAATATGAGATTCGACCGGAATTCGCTGGCCGTTCTTACGACAGATGTATCCTTTCCATGTTCCTGGCATGGCATTTTTCAAGACGATATCAATGCCACCGCCAACAGTGGTGTTATCAGAAATTTCGCCATCGGGGTCATACCGGAATGAGCTCTCGCGGTAAGATTGTCCAATCATTTCCTCGGCGGTATAACCCGTTATTCGCTCACAACTTTCGTTCCAGTACACAATCCGGCCATCAACGTCAACCGTATAAACTGCATCGAAGATACTATCGAGTAAGAACTTATAGAAATTTTCATTTAGGAGTGTCGGGGCGTGTGAATCCATGTTATTTCAATTCTAATAGAAGTTTGGCAGAACACTTTTGCCGGCATCTTATCGGCCCCTGAACAAACAGGAGCCCTCATGGGGATTATCGGAAGATATATCCAGCCAATTTAGAACCTAGAGGCCAGTGTCATAAATGTTTTGGAACCTATTTCCCGCATGTAAAAAGTTAATTTAGATATCGAAAAACGACTTTAGGGCTGGGAATCAATGACTAACTCACAAGCAAGCCCTGACACTATGCCCAACGTGACGGGTCTGTTTCAGCGGTTTTCCCGCCGACATCATCAATGAGAAGGCCTTTTTTGTATAGAAAACCAAGGATTTTACGACGAAAACGGGTCAAAGGGCGAGAGAGAAAGCGATGGAGATTAATTGAAAAGCTCCTCTTGCACGATTCCCGTTTTTCTTGTTCCCCCATCAAGTGGCCTGCCAGACGGCGTTTATGCTTGTTAAGATGATAAAAATCTTCTCGCTGAAATATTCTGAGGAGCCATCGACTCAACGGGAAGATCGGGAAGATGGCCCAGTAGATCCGTTGAGAGATTTGAAAATCAATCAGATGAGGGTGATTATCGCAGCCCAGCAGTATATTACCCCGCTTATTCATGTCAATATAAGCAATATGCCGACGGTGTACCTCTTTGAGTAGTATTTCCAGCTGGTCAAAAAAGTCATCGGGTAAAGCGGGCTTTTCATCCAGGGAGACCCCTTCAATGTATTCGTAGATCAGCCCTACGTTTTCATATCGTCCCAGATATCGCGGAATCCCGCGAATCCCCTTTAACGCCGAGAGGTTGGCAATTTCATTCTCACAGATCCCGACCCCAAGCCATTGAAAAGGAAGCCCCAGAAAATCAGCTTTTCGATTTACTTTCAGAACAATTCTGGGGGGACTGCCCCCTGCGGTTTGGTGGGATAATCCCTGGCGTTCATACAGGGAGGTTATCGCGAAGAAGTCGTGCTTAAATATTTTTTTTAGTATATAGACACTGTCATTAACAGACAATATCGATGGAAGCGAATAGCGTCCCATCGCTTTGAGTTGTTGACCAATCGTTGATTTCATTCTTAAATTGCATATATTAAAAAAACACTAAAACGCCCAGATAAAAAGTTAGTTATCGGGCCTGCACGCGGCCACTCAAACGAATAAACGGGCTTCAACGGAGTTATGGCAACAAAGCCTTACTCCACGGATGAACATTATACAGAAAGTGACCGATTAACCCAACTTTTATTTTTGAGGCCGGTGTCATCGCTTCGAGTTTTTTTAGATTTTCTTTTCCCGCATATCCAAGGGCGATTCGAAAGATGAAAAAGACTTTAGACGTGGGGATGGATATCTGCGAGGCCCCTGCGGGCAAACATCATTCTTATATTTTTTTAAGTTATTGTATTATAATAACTTATGCTTCGTCGTCCGATAACTCTGCCGTACTGTCGGGACATCACAGTACAACCGTTACAAGCCCCCTAAAGTCACTCTATAACATTTTCGTGATTTACTCTCGATATAACGTCAGTATTAAAAGTTGATTTTCACACCTTTTATCGAGGTTTAAGATGTCAAAAACCGGTTTTAATAATCCGTATGACCGGAGCACTCCGCATCCATTTATAAATATTTTTTGAAATTTCCTCGAAATGTGATTTATGGCATTTTCTTTGCTTGGTAGTAACATTGATATTGAAACGATCCGGCTCCGTTGTGTTTCTTGTGAGAGACGCGGAAGGACAAAGTGCCTCCTGTGCTTTATATGGCCCGAATCGACATACGCCGACACAGTTTTAAGTGTCTTGTTAAAAAAAATATTAACACCCGCGGCAAAAGTAATTTGATACCATGCCGCTGGTTTCTAATCGACGTTTTTACGCGTCGCCATTTGCTGTTGAGCTAACCATCAAACTTAAGGAGTTTTAGATGACATTAAAAAGAACTTTACTCGCATCCACAATTTTCATGACGATGTTCGCCATTTCGGCATCCGCCAACGCATCATCCATCTCTAACACGATCGCTACCTTTGCGAACCCGTCGGGAGGTTCCGAGGCCCCCCTGTTCGCCGTAAACTTCTCCAACGGCGCCGCGGGAAGCATCACGGGCGGCTGGCAAAACGATGGCCTGACCCTGAAAATACCTGCAGGGAACACCTCGTATGATAATGTCCATTTCACGATGGATGTTTTGACCTACAATTATCCGATGGGCGGGAACAATTCGTCCACGGGTGGAAGTATTGAATTTACGGCCAGCGGCAACACTCCCGGTGCGAATGAGAACGATGTCCTACTGGTCGTCTCGTTTGAGTCGCTCTACCTGGGAATGTTTGAAACAGGTTTACACGCTCAAACCCTCTACGGTCACGATGTCACGTTTTCAGGAAATGATTTGAATCCATTAGGCGATCTCACAAATGAGCAGTTTGGCTTTGCCTTCACAAATATCAACAAGGAATTTGACGTTAATGGTTCAGTGACATCCTATACTGCCACCGCCTCCTTCGATTCTTCGGCGGTCGTCCCCGAACCGGCAACCGTCCTGTTACTCAGCAGCGGTTTTCTGGCATTCGTCAGTCGCAGAAAAAAAACATTGGCACCCGCATCTAAGTAACGTCCGTGTCATAAGTTATTTTGATACCCGTTTTCCGTATTTTGCGTTCGATTTGAACGATGTAAATCGACTTTTGATGTGGAAATCACTTTTAACTCTTAAATCAGATAAAAATCATCGATTCTGTTAGAAAATCCCTCGCAGGATAGCAACAGCTATTCTTGCGAGGTTTTTTTATGCCCATCCGACATCTAAACAATGCCATTCTGGGCAGTCCTTCGTATTCGGGCGAGTTTTTTTTGGCATTTCGGATTCGTCCCCATCATGAATCATTGGTAAAGCTAAACCTAAGCACTTTGTAGGTCTACCTAAGCCCCCTATTCTTCCTATTACCCCATATCCCTATTCAATTATATTGTACGCGATAGGGCCGAGACTAACATTGCCGCCCAGGTCATACGTCTTTTTGGAACTCATTTTTTCGTCTCTAAAATGTTGATTCTCCTTTGGCGGATTTACTTTTGTCGTGGGAATCAACATTCAGAAGCCTTGACAATTCTCCAACACCTTCTATAATTGCTGACGGCATCGTTATAAGTATTTTGAAGCCCGTTTTCCGCATCTTAGAGGGCGATTTTAAAGACGAAAAATTACTTTTGACGTGGGAGTCAATATTAACCTTGGGTGCTTTGACTTATACAATATGCGGTAAGTGTTTATATTTCGAGATTTTTCCCATATTCGCATCGCGTTTTGCCCCAAGCCAGAAAGTCAGAAGCATCCATCTATTCCATATGACAAACTTATAGACCACTGACCGCATGATAATCAGCAGATCAGGAACCCCCTTTCGATGTTAGATGAATTATCTAAAATATATGAACCCAATGAGGTTGAAAAGAACGCTTACGCCCTATGGACCGAATCCAATTCATTTCATGCCAGCCCCCCCACCCCTGAGAATCCCGAATTTAATCCATTTACGATCGTCATCCCACCGCCCAACGTCACAGCGCCGCTGCACCTGGGCCATGCGCTCAATAATACGCTCCAGGACATTCTGGTCCGCTACCGGCGGATGTTGCAACATGAAACACTTTGGATGCCAGGGACCGATCATGCGGGCATCGCCACCCAGACGATGGTGGAAAAACGCATTATGACGGACGAGGGCAAACGGCGGACCGATTTTCAACGCGAAGAGTTCGTCTCGCGTATTCAAGCCTGGAAAGATGAATACGAGGCCCGGATCATTGAGCAGCTCAAGATAATGGGTTGCTCGTGTGACTGGGAGCGAACGCGATTCACCATGGACGATGTATGCGCCAAGGCGGTTCGCGCCAACTTTTTCAAGCTGTTCAAAGATGAGCTGATCTATCGGGGCAAACGGTTGGTCAACTGGGACCCGGCGACCCAGACCGTACTGGCCGACGACGAGGTTGAACATGAAACAGTCCAGGGGCATTTCTGGTATATGCAATATCCGCTGGCCGAGCCGGTGGTCATAGACGGTAAAACGATAGACCGGGTCACCGTTGCGACCACCCGGCCTGAAACCATGCTGGGCGACACGGCGATCGCAATGAACCCCTCAGACCCGCGTGCCGGGCACCTGACAGGTCGCATGGTGCGTCTGCCAATAGCAGAACGGTTAATCCCCATTGTCGCTGACGAACACGTTGTCATGCCGGACCCCGACAGTGACGATGAAAAGGCAAAATTTTCAACCGGTTTTTTGAAAGTCACCCCCGCCCACGACCCGGACGACTGGGCGATCGGCCAGCGTCATAACCTGCCGGTGATCAACATCATGGCCCCCGATGGCTCGATCAGCAATACGCATGGCTGGGAAGATTCCGCCGGAACAGAGGCAGAGCAGTTTGTGGGGATGGACCGGTTTGATGCCCGCGACGCCATTATAGCGTGGTTTGAGAAGAAAGGCCTGATGGAAGAGATCCGAGACTATACCCACGAGATTGGTCACAGTTATCGCAGTCATGTCCCGATCGAACCGTATCTATCCGATCAATGGTATATCGCGGTCAAAAAGCCGATAGGGCACCTGGCGGAAAAATTCGGCGACGAGACCCTTGAGGGCACCGACGTGCCTGTCAATTCCCTGGCAGGATTGGGACTGAAGCCCCTGCTCAATGGCCAGCTTCAATTCGTTCCGGAACGCTACGAGCGGACCTACCAAAACTGGCTGGAAAATCTTCGAGACTGGCCGATCAGCCGGCAGTTGTGGTGGGGACATCAGATCCCGATCTGGTCAAAATCGAGTGCCGACGTCCAACGGGATGGCGATGTTATTGACTCGAAGGACATGGTTGAGTATCGTTCGATCGAGTCCAACGAC
>JAIPFO010000199.1 GCA_021736565.1 Phycisphaerae bacterium
GTAAATGCTCTTTTTT
Source organism: Phycisphaerae bacterium (assembly GCA_021736565.1). Classification (GTDB taxonomy): domain Bacteria; phylum Planctomycetota; class Phycisphaerae; order Sedimentisphaerales; family SM23-30; genus JAIPFO01. The sequence goes on from JAIPFO010000199.1 coordinate 17, forward strand.
TGACCATGTAACACCCTTTCTTGATGTCCACGTCAAAAGTCAATTTTGGAGCGATATATCCGTCTTTAAGATGCGGAAAATGGGCACCAAAAATACTTATGACGCTGGCGTCATACTTCGATTAAATTAGTTAATAAAGACTCCCACGTCAATAAAGCATCTGCTAATATAAAATATTACCATGAAGGCATGAGTGATTTGTATATCTCCAGGGTTTCTTTGGCAATATGCCCCCAGGTGAGTGATTGAGCGGTTGTACCGGCATTTTGTGAGAGTTTCTCTCGCAAAGAGGGACTGTTGATCAGGTCCGTTAAAAGGCCGGTCATATTCGTACGGTTTGAATTTAAGAGCAGGCCGTTATGGTTGTGGGTGATGACATCCGGAATGCCGCCAACGGGCGAGGCGATAATCGGCAGGGAGGTGGCCAGGGCCTCAGCAATGGTTAACGGGAATCCTTCGCTCAAAGAGGCGTTCACGAATATATCGGCGGCGGTGTAATAGGCGGGTGTTTCCTTGTGGGGGATCTGGCCGGTCGGGATAAGCCAGGGGGCATTTGGGAAGCCGGCTCCCGGCATGGCCAGGAGCTTGAGATTTGGAAATTTCGGGGTCAGTGCCGCCATGCTTTCCATAATTGTCTGGGTTCCTTTGACCCGGTCTTCACCTCGGCCGACAAAGAGGATCGCCAGGTCATCATCGTTGAGCCCGAGTTTGGCACGGGTGACTTGGCGAGTCTCAGGTGGCAGAGGGATGGGGGTGTGGCCATTGTGAATGACCGTGACCTTCTCAGAGGGGATCCCGTAGTAACGTGTTGCCCAGTTTTTTGTCGTTTGACTCACCGCAATAACCCGGTCGGCATATTGGCTCCACATCGCCTCGATCAGGCTGCAATAATAACATCGCCAGTTAAGCCATGCCCGGCAGTTGAATAAATAGTCAAGAGAAACGCTATGGAGGGTATGAATATACCGCTGGCCCGCCGGACGATGAAGCTGCATGGCGAAAAACTGTGGTGTATAAAACGCGGCGTGCGTATGGATAATAGAATAGTGGGCGGGGTTGAATGATTCTAGCGCGTAAAACTGCTCTGACGAATCACCGGCCAGGCCATTTGATCCCGGGGCGTTGCTCTGGGAGGGGCGTTTGGCATAGACATCCACATCGGCCCCGATCTCGCGCAGCGCATCGGCCAGACGCAGGACATGCTTCTCAACACCCCCATGGTAGTTCAGGTCAACAGGAATACAAAATGCTATCTTCACAATGCTCTTATCGGACAGGCAGTCAGCAGGGCATGAATTGCCGTCAATGGGCAATGTTGGATTTATATTTGATAATCGCAGGCCGATATGGTAATAAGAGAGTAGCTATATTATGAATTTGACACAGAATTGAGGATTCTATGAAAGCATTAATTACTGGTGGAGCGGGATTTATTGGTTCTCACCTGGCCGAACGGCTGTTGGCCCAGGGGTTCGAAGTGGTCGCTATTGACGATCTGAGTACCGGGCGAATGGAGAATCTCGCAAAGGCCCAATCGCATGCAAACTTTAAGTTTGTCCTTGATTCCGTGCGAAACACTGAAGTAATGCATATTCTGATTGAGCAGTGCGATGTGGTTTATCACCTGGCTGCTGCGGTGGGGGTGCAGTTGATCGTCGACAGGCCGGTTCATACCATCGAAACGAATATCCATGGGAGCGAAGTGGTGTTGGAAATTGCCAATAAGTTCCGAAAAAAGGTACTGATCGCCTCGACCAGTGAAGTCTATGGCAAAAGTGAGACGGTGCCGTTTCGTGAAGATGATGATACCGTCCTGGGGAGCACCCGATTTTCGCGATGGTCTTATGCGTGCAGTAAAGCGATTGATGAATTCCTGGCTTTGGCCTATCATCAGCAGTATGGGCTGGATGTCGTTGTAGTCCGATTGTTCAATACGGTAGGCCCACGCCAGACCGGGCAATATGGCATGGTGGTGCCCCGTTTTGTTGAAAGTGCATTAAGTGGTGAGTCAGTAAAGATTTATGGCACGGGAAAGCAGTCGCGATGTTTTAGTTATGTGGGCGACATTATTTCCGGATTACAGGATTTAATGGATTGTGATGCTGCAACCGGGCAGGTCTATAATATCGGCTCTGATCAGGAAATATCCATCGAAGGATTGGCTAAAAAGATTATCGAATTAACTGGTAGTACCAGTTCGATTGAATACCTGTCGTATGAACAGGCGTATGGAAGGCCGTTTGACGATATGATGAGACGCGTGCCCTGCCTGGAACGGCTCAAGGCGACCATTGGCCACGTCCCCGAAACGTCTCTGGATGAAATGTTGGAGCTTATTATTGAAGATAAACGTAAGTGAAAGAGCCGTTGGAAGCATGAATCTTGAAACGGCCTGTAATCTTGGCGTCATGTATTGGTGATCGGCTGGGTCGCGTTGTCCAGCCGGAGTGATTCAAGTCTTTGTTTTGTAATGGTTTATGTGTTGTTCTGTCGGTGCTTTATGGGCGATGGGCGGGGGGATTCTGCGGATTGATTTTTCCACGGGGGGAGATAGTTATTGACAATTTCTTCTTAACCCGATATAAGGGCTGGTCTTGCATTCTCTGAAGGGAACAAGGTGGAAAAATCATAGTGAGTGATGTTTTATGCCCTAGAGGGGTGTATTTGATAATTATATATTTCCCAGAATTTATGGAGACTAAAAATGCCTCTGGTAACAACAGAAAAAATGTTCAAAGCAGCGTACGATGGCGGATTTGCCGTTGGTGCTTTCAATGTCAACAACATGGAATTGATGCAGGGGATTATCGAAGCATGCAAAGCTGAAAATGCCCCGGTTATCTTACAGATATCAAAAGGCGCTCGTAAATATGCCAATATCAAGTATCTCAAGGGCTTGATCGATGTAGCGGTTGCCGAAACCGATCTGCCGATCGCGATCCATTGTGATCATGGTGATACGTTTGATCTGTGCAAAGAGTGTGTGGATGACGGCTATACCTCTGTAATGATTGACGCCTCCCATGACCCGCTTGCAGAGAATATTGCCAAGACCAAAGCGGTTGTTGACTATGCGCATTCCAAGGGTGTTGTCGTGGAAGCCGAGCTGGGCCAGCTGGGGGGTATTGAAGAAGATGTTATTGGTGTTTCTGCTGATGATGTCATGAACCATCTGACCGATCCGGCCGAAGCGGAACAATTTGTCAAAGAATCGGGTTGTGATTCACTGGCGGTGGCCTGTGGAACCAGTCATGGGGCTTTCAAATTCAAGAGTGAGCCTAAGTTGGCCTTAAATGTTGTTGAAGAAATTGGCAAACGTCTGCCTGGTTTCCCACTGGTCATGCACGGTTCCAGTAGTGTACCCAAAGAATTTGTTGACCTGATCAACAAATACGGCGGCAACATGCCTAACACTATGGGGGTCCCGGAATCCGCCATTTCAGAAGCGGTTAAGATGGCCGTTTGTAAGGTGAATATCGATACCGACCTGCGTCTGGCCTTAACCGCCAAGATCCGCCAGGTCTTCGCCGAAAAACCCGGTGAGTTCGATCCGCGTAACTACCTCGGCCCAGGCCGCCAGGCAATTATCGAAATGGTCCAACGCAAACTGCATGTACTGGGCTGTGCCGGTAAAGCCGACATTTGCCGTTAATCGTTCGCGGACTCATTGAAAAAATATAGAATACAAAAGGGCGTTGTACCATCGGTGCAACGCCCTTTTTTTTATTGGCTATCTTCACCGCATGGCCGAGAAGTTGTCCATGCTGTTTTATTGGATATGTTTTTTAGTTTGGACCGAATATCCTCAAATTATCAAGACGGGCATCATCTTCAGCAGAGCCAAAATAATTGAAATATGTCCAGTTACAAGTATGCTCCCCTTCAGTGATCTCAAACTGGGCATAGGACCAGTCGGTCGCTGGTCCCAAAGGTCCCACTACATTTTCATCGATACTAAAATAAATGATCCCACCGGACAACTTATAGTAAAAGCTGATCTTTCCCTCCCCGGTCGTAACGTCCAGGTTCAATATCGATACGTCCATAGAAGGCACACCGGTCACATACGCACAATAGTCTCCTTCGTAGGCGCTACTCTCGGCAATTTCCCATAATACATTTCCTTGCCTTTCCCAGTGCAGGGCGGAAAAATCCCCACTCTCAAAGCCGTCTGTTATCGCTGGGAACCCCAGTTGCATTTGTCCGCTAAGCCACGATTGACTCAGCATTGAAAAGTCTTTCATATTGATATGGCCGTCCTGCCAGAAATCCACCGGATAAACAACCTTGGGATCGGTCGAATTGGTCAGCCACGCATTGGTAAGCTCTCTCAGGTCGGCAATGCCAACGCGGTACTCCTGCCAGCTGAGAATGGGGTAATGCTTGGCAGGGGACTTCCAATAGTCATTTTCACCGTTGGCCGTTTCATTCACAAAATCCCATCCACCGTCCAGAAAATGTCGTTTACCGGACATTTCAACGGTCGATAATCCCTTTGCGATAACACCGAGACTCTGTCCGGAAGCGTTAATGTCGTAGAAATTCGCAAGTGTTGTTATGAAACCATCGCAACCGCCAAGGAATCCTCCCACATCCGATGATCCCGCCCCGGCAGTGACCGCTCCGGCCGCGTAGTTTTTTTCACAGTCAATATTAGAACATCCACCCATCAATCCACCGATTTTATCACCGTTATCGCCGCAGCTTACCGAGCACTGCGAATAGCTGTTCGATACATCGCCAGACGTACTGTACCCCAGTAGCCCCCCGATCTTCTCGCCGTTGGCGCCAACATGTATCGCTCCGGTACTAAAACACCGCTTAATTTGGCCGTTATACATTTCCCCGATAAGGCCGCCCACCGATTTATGGCCGACCCCTTCGGTGGTGATCAAAATATTCTCAACGCCCAGGTCTCTGATGGTCGCACTATGAGGATAATACCCCGCATACCCGAACAAGCCGATATAGTCGCTGCCATCATTGGACGCAATAACAAGATTTCGGATAATATGCCCGTTGCCGTCAAAAACCCCATTAAACGCCGGCCCCTGAAAATTGTCGCTATCGCTCGTATCGGGTGCGATCAAGGCCTTATCAAAGGGCCCTTCCCCCGCCATATCAATGTCCGCGGTCAAAATGAAGTGTTCTGAATAATCACCGGTTGTACCGGCCAGTTCGAGCAAATCGGCAGGACTGCCAATGTCATAGGGTTCGGCTTCCGTCCCCTTCCCTCCGGAATAGGTTCCTGTTCCCGCCCAGGAAACCTCGGCGATCAGGCAGACAATAGTCGTAAGCAAAAATAAACGACCAATCATACGGCAATCTGAAAAACATACACGGTATCGTGATTTTTGAGTCTTCATGAGTTTCATCCACTTTGAACGGCCATATTCCGCATCTTAAGGGCTAATTTAATTGTATAGGAAATTGTATTTCAGCAAAAATAGGCAATATGGGTCCTCTTTACTGATGGCTCTGCCAGAGGAGGTCCAGCGAACGCTGGTAATTTTAAATACAAAAAAAGACTTTGACACAAATATGATTATATGCGTCATTTTACCAGAAAACCGGCCAAAATAAAAATAAAATTCAAAAGCCAACAAAAAAACAGATCATGATGATGTGATTTGAGATAGGTTTAATATTGACATCATCTCTCCCCGGCAGTATCATATTTTTGACAGATAGAATGTGACTCATAAGGCCGAAATTTTATTATAGCCGTGAAGGTCATTTTTTATAACTCCTTTATTAGGAAAGATTTATGAGAAATAGTATCGCCGTTTCAAAATCGATCGTATTTATCGTCGTGTTCCTGGGGATCATCCTGCCTGCCTCGGGGCAGTACACCGATGACGCCATGATGTTAACCCGTATGGCCCGCGACTTGTGGGCACCGGTCGATTTGAATGCCATTATAGACAACACGCCGGCTCTGCCTCCGAAGGAGGCTCTAAAACGCATTCGTCAGGCGACGGTTTTTCTCGAAGCGGCACTGGCGATGGATGCTTCCAATAAAACGGCCTGGAATGATATTTTTCTGCTCCTGACTTCTGAGTCGGTGAACGATCCTGAGCGCGGGTGGGATGCGCTGATTCAATATTCAACTTTACAACCGGAAGATAATACGCCGGTGGAGAGCTGGATCAGTTATAACCTGGACCATTTAGATACCCGCCTGGACCGGGAAGAATTTCTCTACGCGAAGATGGTGCCCGCCCTGGGCGATTATCCACTGGTTCTTGCCGATGTCTGTAAGCGATTGGGGGTATTTGCCCTGGAAAAATCACTTGTCGACTCTTTGCCCCAGCAGCCTGACGCCGGGGAACCACAAAAATTAACCATAGGGGCCCGGCAATTTTATTCCGAGGCGATACAGCTGGACCCTTCTAATGATGATGCCCTGGGCCGATTACTGCTCTTGCCGGACCCGCTGATCGATCCGACCCTGGTGGGGAAGGCCCGCCTTGAGGCCGAAAAACAACTGGCCGTCCAGCGGCTTTTCGGTACCGCCCTGCGATGGCGGTTGCGGTTAAGCAATGATCCCGGTGATCTCCAGGCGGTACTGAACCTGATCGATCTCCTGGTCGGGTCGGGCCATTATGGCATCGCCCTGGACTACTATGAGCATGCAATTAAGTTAGTGACTTCCCAAGCGAGCGAAGGGCTGACACCCTCGCAGCAGGTGCTGTTGACCAATTTGCAGTTTGCATACCTGGTGTCGATTTACCGTGATGGGGATTACGAGCAGTGCATTGCCGTGGCGGATAAAGTACTTGACGAGCATCCTGGGAGTTTACGCATCGCCGCGGTGCGAGCCATGGCGGTTGGGCAGTTTGATCACCAGGCGGTGCAGGCGGATAAATTGATGCGAGAGGCCGCCGCTTCGGCGGTCAAAGCGTTGCCGGGAAGACTTGAGCCGGTCCATCTTGGCCCTGTTAAAGAACTGGCCTGGTTCTATTGCTTTATTGACCCGCAACT
>JAIPFO010000200.1 GCA_021736565.1 Phycisphaerae bacterium
CCGAGGCGATGCGTCGGATACTTATTGAGAACGTACGCCGTAAGAAAAGTCAGAAATATGGAGGGAATCGAAAAAAGGTCGAATTTAACGAGGATCTACTAGTAAGTGATGGGGAAATTCCCTCAGATGACCTGCTCGCTCTGGAAGAGGCGCTAAATAAGTTTTCGCAAAATGAGCCCCTTATCGCCAAATTGGTTAATCTCCGATTTTTCGCCGGATTAACCAGCAAACAGGCAGCTGAAGTTTTGGGTATTTCGCACAATACGGCTGATAAATACTGGAGATACGCTCGCTCCTGGCTTCGTTTGGAAATTGCTCAAAGTGATGCGTCTGACAAGGAATAAACCTTCAATACCGCGCAAGTCATAAGTTCTTCTAATTCAAAGATTTACGGTCTTTATGATACATTTTAATACCTTTATACATAAATTTTTCAATTATTTTGGGGTAAACCATTCGTGGTTTTCGCATTGTATTGTAGAAGCACAAATATACGGAGCTATTTATGTCACCAGAATCAGAAAAAGAGCGGAGTATATTCCTGGCTGCATTGGAAATAAGCAACCGCAACGAAAGAAATGCTTATCTTAAAGAGGCTTGTGGAAATGATAAGGCTCTTTTTACACGATTAGAAGCTCTACTGGAAGCCGAGAATATTGATGATGGATTCATGAAATCCCCGATTCTGGGTTCAGATATCACCCTGGAGGATACTCCTGACCTGGAAGTGCCCGGTGCCATTATTGATCGCTACAAGCTTTTGGAAAAGATCGGTGAAGGGGGCATGGCCACGGTTTATATGGCCCAGCAGGTGCAGCCCATCCGCCGTAAGGTGGCCCTGAAGATTATCAAGCTGGGTATGGATACCAGGCAGGTCATTGCCCGGTTTGAAGTGGAACGGCAGGCCCTGGCGATGATGGATCATCCCAACATCGCCAAAGTATTTGATGCCGGGACTACAGAAACTGGCAGGCCCTATTTTGTGATGGAACTGGTACGGGGCGTATCTATAACCGACTATTGCGACCAGAACAATCTTACTACCAGGCAGCGGCTTGACCTGTTTATTCAGGTTTGTAATGCTGTCCAACACGCCCATCAGAAGGGTATCATCCATCGGGATATCAAGCCTGCCAATGTTATGGTAACTGTTCAAGATGGCAAGCCGGTTCCCAAGGTCATTGATTTTGGAATCGCCAAGGCAACAGACCGGCAACTGACCGAAAAGACCTTGTTTACTCAGTATGCCCAGATGATCGGTACCCCGGAATATATGAGCCCCGAGCAGGCAGAGACCGGGGGAGTAGATGTTGATACCAGAACCGATATCTACTCATTAGGAGTTTTACTCTATGAACTACTGACCGAAGTAAAACCTTTTGACGCTGAAACTCTCCGCAAAGCGGGCTATGCAGAGATACAGAGGATTATCAGGGAAGAAGAACCGGACAAGCCGTCCACCAGATTGAGTACCCTGGGAGACTCGCTGACGGGTATTGCCCGGCATCGCCAGACCGAACCCAATACCCTGAGAAAACTGCTCCGCGGCGATCTCGACTGGATCGTTATGAAATCGCTGGAGAAGGACCGGTCCCGGCGTTACGAAACGGTCAATGAACTGGAAATGGACATCAATCGACACCTGGCCAGCGAACCGGTCATGGCTGCGGCGCCAGGCATTACGTACAGATTGCGTAAGTTCACGCGCCGCAATCGGGTCGCAGTTGCGTTCGGTTGTCTGGTTGCGATTATGACGATTGTTGTTATATCAGCGCTTTCGGTTAGCACAGTTATGATTTGGCGGGAGAAGGGGCGTACGGAGGCGCAGGCTAAAAGAGCCGAAGGAAATTTTTTAATGGCCCTTAACACGGTGGATGAAATGCTGAAATTAGTGAAATTACCCATTCGTCCAGGCTGGCGCTGGAAATTTGTTCAAGAGTCACAGAATACAATGGAGCATGAGGAATTATGCCAGACGATCTTACAGAAGACTCAGAAACTCTATGAGGAATTTCTGGAGAAAAACAGCGATAATCCAGCGGCTCTGATACAGACAGCCGACGCCTTCTTTCGGATAGTCCTCAGTCACAAGTATTTGGGCCAAGATAATCAGGCCGTTCAGCAGATATATCAGAAAGCTCTTATTGCCGGTATAAGAGCGATTGAGTTGAAACCAGAGGATAGCAATTGCTGGCGTATACGAGGGCAGGCTTACAACGGTCTTGGCCAATATGATAAAGCGGTCGCTGACTTCACCAAAGCTGTTGAGTTGAAGTCAGACGATAATTTGTACTGGCTGAGAGGAGATGCATATTACAGTCTTGGTCAGTATGATAAAGCTTTCGCTGATTTCACCAAATCCATTGAATTAAATCCAAAAAATTCTTATTATTGGAGAGGGCGAGGGGTAAATTATAGGAGTCTCGGCCAGTATGATAAAGCACTCGCAGATTTTTCCAAAGCCATTGAATTAAACCCAAACGATGCAGGGCACTGGTACGCGCAAGGACTAGCACATCGCAGTATCGGTCAGATTGATAAAGCAATCGCTGACTTCACCAAAGCTATTGAGTTGCAACCAGATTTTGTATTCCCCTGGATTGAACGAGGTAAAGAATATCTTAATCTCCGCCAGTATGATAAAGCACTCATCGACTTCACCAAAGCCATTGAACTGAATCTAAATGCTGCATGGCCCAGGTTTGAGCGAGGAAAAGCATATCTTGATCTCGACCAGTATGATAAAGCACTCACTGACTTCACCAAGGCGATTGAGTTGAAATCAGATTTTGAATGGTCCTGGTACATGCGAGGAAAAGCATATCTTGGTCTCGGCCAGTATGATAAAGCTTTCGCTGATTTAGATAAATTTACTGGTATTGCCAAAGAGCCGTTAAAAATCCCAAAGGCATTCAACTACCTGGCCTGGAAATGTGTCATAAGTCCTGATATTCCACTACCTAAAGCCTCCTTTGCGGTTAAGTTAGCCGAAAAAACTGTCCAGGCTGATCCGAATGAAGCAAACTACTGGAACACGCTTGGAGTTGCGCACTACCGGGCAGGACAGTGGGAAGAAGCAAGCACGGCGTTAAAAAAAACAATGGAATTGAGCAAGGGTGAATACGACGGGTGCAATCTATTTTTCATAGCGATGGCCCGATGGCAGTTGGGCGAAAAAACAAAAGCACACCAGGTTTATGGCCAGGCAGTTGAGTGGATGAAGCAAAAGCAACCGGACAATGATCAGCTTGCCCAATTCCGTGCAGAAGCAGCCAAATTGTTAGGCATAACCAAACCGAAAGACCGAAAGGAGGTAACACCTGGGAAAGAATAACGAATATCAAAAGATAAAATAGTCTGCTTAGGTACAAAACATTGGCAGATATAGAATGACAATTGAGTATTAGATTTTGAAAAAAGCGGCTGGTGAGTCCAAACGTCCAGGTAAGTACTCACCAACCCAAGTCCAATCCGAGCGGATGTTTTGCGCGCCCGGAATCAGGACATTTAAATTATATCGCAAATCATAGATTTTTACAATATAGGAGTACTAATCATGTGTAAAAAAATAACAATCTTGACAATCGTAGCAGTGTTAATGACTGGGTTCCTGTCAGGAATGGCTGTGGCAGATACTAGCTATATCTATGTCGATCCAAATGCTCTCGGCGCTAACGACGGCAGCAGTTGGCCCAATGCCTACACCAACCTGCAAGATGCCCTGGCTGCCGCCAACTCCATGGCCAAACCGGTTGAAATCTGGGTGGCTCGTGGTGTCTATAAACCGGATCAGGGAGCAGGTATTAGTCCAGGCGACAGGAATGCCACTTTTCAGCTTATTAGCGACGTAGCTCTTTACGGTGGATTTCCATCCGGTGGAGGACAGTGGGAAGATCGTGATCCTAACATGTACGAAACAGTTCTTAGTGGTGATTTAATTGGCAACGACACTAACGTCGATGTTCTTGGAAATATGCTTGTTGAACCAACTCGATCTGACAACAGTATTCACGTTGTTACCGGCAGCGGAACAGATGCAACGGCGTTAATAGATGGATTCACAGTTACGGCAGGTTATGCAGTGGGCATTACCGATTGGCAATGGGGGACAGATGCGCAGGATTTAAAATATTATGACTATTCATATGGTTGGGATGAATTTGATCTCTATGGCGCTGGTATGTTTAATAATACCGGCAGTCCAACAGTAAAAGCTTGCAATTTTATTGATAATGCAGCAACTTACGGGGCCGGGATATATAATTACAGTATAGGCAGTCCGAGGATAGAACTCTGTAATTTCAGCAGAAATGTAGTCAGTCATTGGGGTGGAGGTATAATGAACGCTTTAGAAAGCGATCCTGTAATCAATACCTGTACTTTCAATGGCAACCAGGCAGGTTATACCAATTTGGGAGGGGATGGTGCGGCGATTGAAACAGTTCTTGATTGTAATCCTGTGATCCAAAACTGCGTCTTTATGGATAATCATACCACTATTCATCCCGGCGGTGATGCAGGCGCTGCTATATGTGAACGATGGAGAAATAATACTTTAATTGATGAATGTGTTTTCTTTGGAAATCTATCGAGCTATGGGGGCGCAGTGTTTTCATGGCAAGGAGATATTCACATCCGGAACAGCACTTTCCGTGAAAATACATCTAGAACGGCAGGCGGGGCAATATTTTGCTGGTTGAATAATTTTACGCAAACTAACTGCAGCTTTGAAGGTAACAAGTCGGAATGGGGTGGCGCCGAATCTATCACGGATAGTACTTTTGTCTGTTCTGTATGTACTTTTATAAATAACTTATCTACCGATACCCAATATAGTTCGGGAGGGGCGGTTGACTGCACAGATTCTGATTCAAGATTTACTAATTGTTTATTTAGTGACAATAAGGCGAAAAAAGGCGGGGTTTTGTGGACTGGAAATCACTTAGGAAAAACCGGTATCTGTTCATTGATAAACTGTACCATAGTTGATAATGATTCCTTTGGGATTTACATCTACAATATAATCCCGACGCTGAAAAATTGTATTTTATGGAATAATTACCCCAACCAGATTTATGGATTTGCCAATGTAAATTACAGTAATATAGAAGGTGGGTATATAGGTACGGGTAATATCGACATTGATCCTCTGTTTGTCGATCCAGCTGAAGGCGATTTTCATCTGAAATCTCAAGCAGGACGTTGGGATGAAACCGCACAAAGCTGGGTGAAAGATAATGTAACCAGTCCATGCATTGATGCCGGAGATCCTGCGTCTGACTGGCATAGCGAACTCTGGCCGCATGGAGGACGCAGCAACATGGGAGCTTACGGCAATACGACCGAAGCAAGTATGTCCGGGGATGAAACCAAAGGGTGTATCGCGGATCTAAATTACGACGGCCAGGTGAATATCATTGATTTCAGCATGCTATCTAATAAATGGATGTTGGAGCAGGTTCTCCTAAAAGAAGACATGGACCGCAACGGCCTGGTCAGCCTTCCCGATGCCGCCCTGCTTTGTAAACATTGGCTCTGGCAGGAAAGTCCTTGATCGTAAAATATTAAAAAAGCGGCCGGTGAGCCCAAACATCCAGGTAAGCGCTCACCGGCCCAGGCCCAATCTGAGCGGAAGGTTTGCGCGCCCGGAATCCAGCCCACCCAACACATCACCCTGCTGGAATCCTTGATAGGCACCATAAGTTCCCATCCCAATTTCACCGGCAGTTGATACATGGCTAAGCATGCTGTATCCTTTACCCAATCGCTGGGCCGTTCTTGTATATTTGGTGAATCTATTTACTTGTTAAAGAACATATTTTGTTAGGCGAGCAATGTCACTTAATCTACCCTATGACTTTTTTCCTTATCCTTTTTTTCTAGTCTTCGTCGTTCCTGATAGTCAGAAATATAAGCCCATAATATTCCCAAAGCTACCAAAAGTGTGATAGTCCAAACAAAAACCATGATACTGAAAAATACTCCAGATATTGATCGGTTTCTTAAATAAATAACTAAAAAAATAACGGATAATATTGCGCTGTAAAACCCTATAGTCAATGGACTATGAAACCACAATAAAAATTCAACAATATTCCTTTTTTTCATTATTTAATTCTCCCGTATGTCTGTTTAATTACTTGCCACTCTTCCTTCCATGCCTTATATCGATAGATACCTTTCATTAGAGCTTCATTTTCAAAAGGCATAATATTATTATAATGTCGATAGAGATGAATTAACTCATGCGTAGCTGAACTTTGAAAATTTCGATAAAATGGATTCAAACCCAATACGATATTTTTACTGTTATCTAAGCCAGCATAACCACCTTGCAGGATATTGCTTTTCTTAAATTCAGCTTTCCTTACCATTCTCAGAAAATCGGCATATTCCTTTCTGCCAGTAGCATTATCTCGGTCAAAAGCCCCAAAAGCTTCTCTAAATTTATCAGATCTCGCCACTCTATAAAAGGATTTTCTTGCTTTGGGATATAATTTTTTGGGTGGGGCTGTAATTAAATGCCAAGATCGTGCAAATCCTCGAAGTGTACTTGCTGTCATACGGCCGCTATCAATTCCACCAATAATATCACCTTGCGAAATTCCCTGTTGCACACCATAAAGACCCATACCAACTTCACCAACTGAAGCAATAGGATTTAAAACTTTTCCTACTGTCCCTATACGTTGAGCGTTTTTTGTTCTGGCCAGTGTCCTTATCCCAACACCTGCAGTTCTCAAAGCCCTGGATGAGCGATAAACTCGATTGGCCGCTGAACCGGCTCGGCCTAACAGGGAGGCTGACCTGACCGCCAAACCACCGCCAAAACCACCGGAAAGAGCATCTGCGGCAAGAGCAGTGGCATTAACGCCCATTCGGAAGGCATATTCACCATCACTGATCCTACCCATTTTCCACATAGTGGTATCCCAGGCGGTAAATCCGAGAGTTATCGCACCGCTGATAAATCTGCCATCTTCATCCACACC
>JAIPFO010000201.1 GCA_021736565.1 Phycisphaerae bacterium
GTCCTCCGACATTGTGGTGAAGCTTGATATTGGCCGCGGGATTGCCATCTTTCGAGCCGGACTCGATGACGTCGGGGTAGAGGGTTCCTTGTGCGAGAAACTTTGCATCGGGTATATGATTAGCTGCGTGGCTGAAAGATTCAATGAACTCGTGTCCGATAATGATTCTCTTCTTCTGAGGATCTGTAACGCCGGCCAGCCGAGTGAGAAATTGCTTGGACCAATCCACCACGCGCAGGTCAAGCTGAAAGTGGTCACGAAAAGTTGATTCGACATTATCACGTTCTCCTTTCCGGAGCAGGCCGTTATCCACGAAAATACATACAAGCTGTTTGCCAATGGCCTTATGAAGCAGGGCGGCCACGACCGAGGAATCGACCCCGCCGCTGAGTCCGCAAATAACGGTGCTGTCCTTAACCTGGTATCGAATATCCTGGCAGGCCTGGTCAATGACATTACCCATTTGCCAGGTTCCCTGACATTGGCAGATGTCGTAGAGGAAATTCTGGAATATTTGTGTTCCGCAGGGTGTGTGTGTGACCTCTGGGTGGAACTGTACGCCAAAGAAGGGGACGGTGTTATGTCGAACCGCGGCATAGGGGCATGTGGCCGTTGAGCCCAGCGAGACAAAATCGTCAGGCAGGTCGTTCACCTGGTCGCCGTGGCTCATCCAGACGACTTTTTCCCCGGGGATATGGGCCATCAGGCTATCGGCCTGGTTGACGTGGAGTTTGGTAGAGCCATATTCACGGGACTGGGCGGTTGATACTTCGACGCCCAGGATGTTACAGCCGATCTGCATGCCGTAACAGATGCCCATGACCGGGACTCCCAGTTCAAAAATGGCAGGGTCGCACTTTGGAGCCCCTTCGGCATAAACACTTGAGGGGCCGCCACTTAGGATGATCCCCTTGAGGTTCATCCCACGAAGTTTTTCGATATCGACGTTATGACGGCATATTTCACTGTAGACTTTGTGTTCACGGACACGGCGGGCTATCAGTTGAATATACTGGCTGCCAAAATCGAGTATTGCAATGGTTTCTTCCAATTTATTAATCTCTCAATAGAAAACAGGTAGGAATCTAAATTTACCAGCGTTCGCTGGACCTTATCTGTCAGAGGCGAAGTGGTATGGTTATTCATATAGTCTAGTGTTGACGCCAGCGTCATTCCCGTCTCGCCGGGAATTGAAGCTCGTTTTCCGCATCTTAAAAGGCGATTTAAAAGTCGAAAAATGACTTTTGACGTGGGAATCAGTATTAAATAAAATACAAATTCCTATACAATCAAACTTAAAGAGCCCCTTATACTGTTTTTTGTGCCCAACTGCAATGGATTTAAGGGATATTTGGGGGAAAAAACAAAGATTTTACGGGATATGTCGATTTTAAGCTAATTCTGTCAACCCAGAATGGTTGGGCGTACCAGAAATTATCTCGAATGGTCTCTGTGGAAAAATCGGGCATATTTTTGGTTTCAGGCGGCTACTTGAGTTTATGTGATGTAAAGTCGGTTGTTTTGTCGATTTTTCATTTATCCGGGCCGATTCCCGGTATAAAGATGTCAGCGTCATATGTTTTACGATATCTGCTGGCTTTTGAGAACCATTTTTACTCGTTATGAGTAACTTATGACGCGGGAGTTAGAATTATGACTGGATCGTATCAAGTAAAATGTATTGGCCGTTTGGCCTTGGAACCGTTGGAGCCGCGTGTGCTATTAAGTGGTTCTGACCTGGTGGTGGCGGATATCTGGACGGATCCGGGTTACCTGGGTGCGTTGGAAACAGGAGAGGTGGCAGAGGTCTATGCCCGAATCGTCAACCAGGGGAATGATGATGTGACGGGTGGTTTTTTTGTTGATTTTCAGGTTGACGGCCAGAGTCTCACCGGTGGTAATGGATTTTTTATAGCCGATGACCTTCATGCCCATGGCGGGCAGGTGGTGGTCCAGAAGGGGTATGCCTACCATGGGACGGTGCCTTACATTGGTGTTGAAGTGGACCTGTTTAACGATGTTAGCGAGGTCATCGAAACGAATAATATTCGTATTGAAGATATCAGTATTCTGGCCTCTGACTTGACCGTCTCTTTGAGCCATGAGCCTCAGACGAATATTCAGGGTCGCGATGTGGTCTTTACCGCGACGGTGCAAAATGGGGGCGATGGCACGGATGATGGGACGGTGGGGAATACCGTTCGAGATTGTAATTTGACATGGTATATTAAACGCGGGTCTGGCTGGCAAGAAGTCGAGACGGATCGGGTAACGCATGATTTTATCTACCCGGACAGCCAGGACGAGCAAACCTTTACCTTAACGGTCGATTATGATCTGACGGAGGTGAAGGTGGTGGTGGATACGGGTGATGAGGTTGAAGAGGGGAATGAATCGAATAATGAAGCGTTGGATCATGTGATCGTTGATCATCCAGACCTGGTGGTTTCCGACATATGGATGGTGCCGGAACGGCCTTATGATGGTCAGGAGGTGACCTTTTATGCCCAGATCGATAATATTGGCAGCGGCGGTACGACCCAGGATTTTGATGTTGAATTTACGGTTTATGATGTTGATGGCGGGGAGATGGCGGTGCTGGGTGATGTGAAGGTGCGTGACGATGTTGAAACCCTGGTCAACTGGGCCCCGGCCAGAGACCCTGGCGACTATTATGAGGGGTATGATCTTGACGACTGGTATTATGATGATGAGGATGTGACACTGTCAGTGGTTAACGATAGCCACTCGTTGGACGGGCCGTACGTTTCGATCCAGTCTGACCGGGAAAAACTGACCAGTGTCTCGGCGACTGATTTTATTATTTCGGGTGATACGGTATCGTTCCAGATGCGATCGAGGGGTGCGCTGGCCCGGTCTGCGGGTATGAAGGTGGGTTTGCTTGGGCCGGGGATCGAGACCTATATTCCAATTCATTTACCTGATTCGGGCGAATGGAAGACTTTTGAGATCAATACCGCCAAGGCCATTGGCAGCGGTGCGTACCTGACGATCATCATTCCCGAAGGGGACAGCGCGGTCGATGTTGATTTCAGTGATGCGAAATTACTGGGTGTGGCGCCACGGGAATCGCTGGTAGTGGAAGTGGCGTCGGTCGGCAAAGGGGTCTGGATGGCCTCGCCCGGGCGGCATTTGGTGAAGGTGGAGGTGGATCCGGGTGCTAAGATCCCCGAGATGCCGGGTGAAAATAACACCATGATCATTAATGCAACGGGCCAGGTCTCGGAGGTGCGAATTGAAAACGCGAAGGTTCTCGAAGGGGCGGGCGAGGATGTGACGATGGTCTTTCCGGTGAGTTTGTCCCGTGCGACGCCTGATAAGGTCCGTGTGTATTATTCGACGCATGCTAACAGCGCAGGGGGTGGCGATGACTATGAAGAGACGTTGGGGGTGCTGACCTTTGGCCCGTTTGAAACTGCGGGGGTTATTGAGGTGCCGATCTATGATGATGCGGCGGTCGAGGGGGATGAGTCGTTTTATGTGATGCTGAGCGGGGCGAATTATGCTCGCATTGCCGATGGCATTGCCCGGGGGACCATTGAAGATAGTGACTCGCCCCGCATTGATGTTGAAGTGGCCGGTCAGGCGGATGATCTGCAGGCGTTTGGTTTTGATACGACGCTGGCAGGCGAGACGCTTACTGAGACGTTTACTGTTCGTAATGAATCGGCGGTTGCGTTGCATGTCAGTGATATATCGTCCGTGGCACTTCCCTTTTCGCTGGTGACGAATGGCCCGGAGCCCGGTGAGGAGGTGTGGGAGATCGCCGCGGGTGAGGTTCGGACATTTGAGGTGGCTTTTACCCCGCAGCGGGCGGGGGCGTTTCAAAGTGTTGTGGTTATCCGCAGTGACGATCCTGACCTTGGGCGTTATGAGCTTGCCCTGAGCGGTCGTGGGATAGAAAATCCCGAACCGGGTGATGATGATGTGACCGTATATTTGGATAGTGGTGCGAATGCATTGGATGTGCTGGGCAATGATACCGGTGAGGCATTGGTCAATGGGTTGACGATCGTTTCGGTTAATCCGGGTGATCATGGCGAGGTGACCATTGGCCCGGAGAGCAGTCATATCCTTTATGAGCCGGCGGATGGGTATCTCGGCGATGATGTATTTACATATACTTTGATCGATGGCAATGGTCTGATGGGGACGGCTACGGTGACGGTTCACGTGGTGGATTCGGCGTTGACGGTGGTTCTTGGTGATGGGGGTGCCAAGTCGGTGAGCTTTACGGATACCGATGGGACCGATGTGGTGGTCCAGATGAGAAACGGCACGGCCGGTTTGCGATTTGAAGGGAATGGCCTGGAGCAATCCATTGCCAATGGCAAGACGGTCATTACCGGGGCGGCTATTGAGATCGCCGGTATTGACCTGGGGAAAACGACTCTGCGGAGCCAGATGACCTTTAGTACGGTCCATGGCGATGGTCGGGTTGTGATCCATGAGATCGTGGGGAGCCAGCCGATGGGGAAATTGATGGGGGCAGGTGTTCAGATCGGGGGAGATGGTATTGACATGGAAGGGGAGGGGTATATTAATTATCTGAAGGTTCATAGTGTTCTGGATGATGCCTCCATCAATATGTCCGGTGATGCTACGCGGGGGGTCACGGTTATTGCCGGGCAGTTGCACCATGGGGTTGATATTATCCTGGCGTCGGGTATGAAGAGTTTAAAGGCGATCAGTTGGGGTGATGGGCATTTGATCGCCCCCTGGGTGGGTAAGATGTTGGTTTCGGGTAGCGCGTTGCTTGACGATGATGGTGACTTTGGCGCGGATGTAACCTTGACGGATAAGACGAACCGAAAGGTGACGATGGGGGCGGCGAGTATTGCGGGGGACCTGGTAGATTCCCAGTGGGATATTGCCGGGAAGTTGGGGAATTTGACGGTTAAAGGGATTGCGGAACATTCGACGATCAGGTCAGAAGGTGATATAAATACGATTCAGCTGGGCGCATCGGTGGGGAGTGATTTTCAGGCGGGGTTGCATGATCAGTCGGGCCGTCATGCCAGTGTGTATAGTGATTTTGAGAATCCCCAGACAAAAATCAATTCGGTAAAAATCCGTGGAGTCAAGAATTATGTTGGGAAATTATTTACTGACAGTACATTGTCCGCGGGGCAATTTGGAACCCTGCAACTGCAAGACGTGGACTTTGACTCTCAGGTGTCTGGCATATATACGTTGGATGTTAAGGGTGATGATGAAATAAAGAAGGTTCGGCATGTTGATACTGCGATCAAAGAGGTTTGGACCTGGACACCGAAGACGGGGGACGGTGTATGGCCGGTTCTGGATGACTGGATTCGAACCCTTTAATATGATGGTTGCGTCAAAAGTATTTTGATACCCGTATTCGGCGTTTTAAAAGGGCTATCTAAAAGACGAAAAACGACTTTTGACATGAGTGTACATATTAGGTATTGACACAAGCGTCTTGCCCGATTATTCTTACCTTCAAGACATGGGAAAAAGCGGTGACACTGGCGTTAAATCCCGATCTGTTTCGGGACTAAAACATGGATTCTGGCTTGTACCCCGCCGGGTTCTTTTTGTCGGTCGCGCGATGTAAAGATTTTAATAGCAAAGACTTAGATGCTGGTCCAACGGGTAATTTTAATTGAAGTGGTTTTAAGTGCCGTTTTTTGCCATGGAGAGTGATTTGTAATGTGGGAGTGACCGTCGCGCCCTATTACGGCCAATCTCCCATAATCCGTATGTTGCACACAAAATCCTGGTCGGATGGTCAGGATTGAAAGGAAAGGACACTTAACCATGAAAGCTATTTTAACGACTACCATCTGTGCATGTTCTTTGTTAACAGGTTGTGATAAGGATTCGACAGAGAAGCCGGCAAAGAAACCGACAGAGAACCCGACCCGGAAGGTTAATGTTAGCACCATGAAGGGTAATACATTCTCTAACAGTTACTTTAATATGGAAATAGAGTGTCCAGATGAATGGATCGTACAAAGCCAGGAAGCACTGGACGCACAGGTCGAGGTGGGTGCGGATATCGTTGCAGGTGACGATGCGGACCTCAAAGCAGAAATTAAAGCGACAGACCCACAAACACGTTCTCTTTTTACCTTTGCCCGGTATGAAAACGACAGCTCTGCTCCTTTCAATCCAAATATTATATGCATTTCTGATAATATCTCTGATATACCCGAAATAAAAAATGGCGAAGATTATTATCTTCACTTTAAACAAGTACTCAACGTCGGCCGGTTGGAATATCGCTTTCCCAAAGAAGTCTATGGCCAGGAGTTCTCCGGTATTAAATTTGATACCCTGGAGACCGATTTGCCACTCGGTGAGATGATGGTACACCAGAAATATCACACCGCGAAAATTAAGGATTATATTCTAATGTTCGTCTTGAGTTATGAAACAGAAGCGCAGGAGAAGGCTTTGGATGATATTGTAAAAACGCTTAGGTTTGCGAGATAAAGATGATTAAGAAATGTGAACCACGAATGGACACTGATGGACGCGAATTAAAAAAGAGAATATTTTTTGACAGGATTGACAGGATTTAAATGCTGATAATTGAATCAATCATGAAGAAGAAGAAGAAGAATAATATCAATGATCAATGATCAGTAATCAGTGAACAATGGTCAGGCTGTCGCTACTGGCGGAGATTAACCGGTTGGAAACACTTCGGCAGATGGGAATTAAATAATGGACAGTTTTGGCGGATCGGTGTGAGGGCGTTGTATGGATTTGTAATTATGGCCGCAGGGCAAAAATGTATTATTTTAAAAAGACATTGGACTATTACAAGTTGTCGTGTCATCTTTACCCAGGGCGGCACTCGCTTCCCCTGAGCTAAGATATAATGGCCTTTCAGGCCTAAGTCGTGTTACGATTTTCGATGCGTTTTCTGTTTTTCAGACGTTTTTTCGGGCAGCTTGCGATGCCGCGCTCCTGTTAAAAGTTCCGCTGAA
>JAIPFO010000202.1 GCA_021736565.1 Phycisphaerae bacterium
GTCAAAATCCGTTTTCCCCGCCGAGATAATTGAACTGCCCTGATTCTCATTACGCCGCCAGACCGGTATCTTGATCAACCGGGCACTGAGCAGATGCGTCAGCTCAATAGCACTTTCCAGGTCGCCACCGGTGTCATCCATCATGATCACCCCAAAGCCCTGCCCGCTGATGAGGGGGTCGCTATGTAATTGAGCCAGTTTGGCAAATCGCAATTTACGCGAAGCAATCAACATACCAGATGAATAAATATCCAACTTAACAAGATAAAGACCCGCAGATAAGTTTTTCAGATCAAATGTCCGAATCTTAACTTCCCCCTCCACGCCGGTTAACACCCACGCTTCATCACGAATCATCTGTTCATCCGAATCCGTAACCGTCAGTTTCACTTCGTAGTCCAGCGTCCCCACACCCTCAACTTCAACCTGGACCGAGGCCTGTTCGTTACCGTCAAACACATTATAGGGCTTACCCGACCGCAACAAAACCCGCGGCAACTGAAAAACAGCGATGTCATCAAACCAGGCGGCCGCATGGATATTCCGTTGGGTAATACGGTTTTCTTCCTGGTCCTGTTTATTCCATTGGGCCTCCTGAAGGAGCTGAATTCCCACGGTCATAAACCGGGCCTGAGGAAAATTGCCCGGTACATACACCTCCAACCGGGCCCAGCCATCCGGACCATGGTCCGATTCTCTGACCAACCGGGAAGCGTGTAAACTTCCGGGAATTTCATTTCCCAGGCGATCCGTCAAAACACAAATCATTTGTGCCCGGCATCCCTTGGCTTTTTCCAGGTGAACATAGCCATTGACCTGGGTATCACTGCCGGCCTTCACCCGCAACAGACGCTGCCGCCGGTCATATTCAAAAGCAACACTTCCCCCATCCGGAATCAGCTTAAAACTATACCGCCCGCCATGTTTGTTCAGACTGTCCAACTGACCCCTGGAATAATGCGGAAATCCCGGGCCGATTTTGGTTTTGACCCAGAACATCGGGAGTTTTTCTGAATGAATGTCCCGTTCTTCAAAATCGAACATCTGCATCACCCGTTGCCCGGTTAATTGAGTTCGGGTCGTATCGGGTGGGTGTGCCAGGTCATTGACCAGAACGTCAGAACGTCCCATAACGCTTCCCGTTAAGAATACCAACAGAAGAATAGCCGATAAACCCATATTATATAAACAGTTACGCAATATATCTAGTCCGGATAATTAGTTCCATTTTGTAAAATAATAGCAATGCAGGCCAGGACGCCCGATTAGTATTATCGGCCACAATTAACAATCTCATTGAGCAGATTATGTTATCAGACCCTGGAATTACAAAATCTGATTAAAAATCAGGTTGTATGATAGAAAATCCTTGACATATTCGCCAATCATTTTAAAATAATGCAATAGCCTACGTGTGAGAATATAAACACACCTTGGAGACCCCGGCCTTTGAGCCTTGCTATAAATGAACGGACTAGCGAAAAGTGATCCTCTTTTGATATTTTCGTAATAATGTCCACATACCCTTGTGAACCAAACCGTTGATGAAATAACGCCGTTAATTTCATATAATCCCTTATCCCACAAGGGCTTATAGAAGTTTCCCTAAAACGACTTACCCGGATGGGCATAACCCACCAATTTTAAGGAGTATAGATTTGAGTACTCTAACTAAGGTATTTACACTGTTAGTTTCGATTTTAGCCATTCTGCTTTGTGGCGTGGTAGTTACCTATATTGCCACCAGCGCAGATTATAAAAAATCTTATGAGAAGCAAGTAACCCTCACCGAAGCAGCGACCATTGTTGGTGAAACTCATCGGAGCGCTAAAGAAAAATTGGAACTTGAAGCCAGCGAGCATATCAAGAGACTCATTACGGCCAATAAACTTGCCCAGGCAAAAAATGACGAACAGGCCCGAGAGCTGATCCTGGCAAATAACGAGGCTGCCGAGGCCGTCCGTAATGTCAAAACCGCTCAGAAGACGATGGAAACCTTGACTACGGCGCTTAGGCAACTTCAGGAGAGTCAGGCCAACCTATTCGCGACCAACATCAAGTACCTGAACGAAAAGCTGGATGCCCAAAAGAAAGAAGAGCAAAAATCATTACGATTAAACAGTGAAATCGTCAAGACCCAGCAGCTGGATACCACTCGAAAACGCTTGACGGAACAGGTAGCGAGACTTGAAAGTGATATTGAAAAACTCAACGTCAAACTGGCTTCTGTCAATATGACTTCAAGCGAAATGATCAATACCAAAGTCGTGACAATGACCGAACCGGTACCCGCAGGCGTTCCGATTCGGGGTGAGATTATTGATGTCGCCGACGACCTGGCCGCTATTTCAGTTGGAAGTTCTTCTGGCGTTCGTGAAGGGATGCGATTCTGGATCGAACGAGGTGGGAAATTCCTTGGTAATCTCAAGGTCAACCGCGTCGAAGCGGGCGAGGCCGTTGGGCAACTGATCAATCTTCAGGGCGTTATCGTCAAAGGCGATGTCGTCACTACCGGTTTTGAATGAGCGGAATACAGGATTTGTCCTGTTTTGATGTCAGCATCATATGTGTTTTGATACCACGCCTCTGGCTTGTATTTGATGCTTTTAATCGTTAATATTGACTTTGGATGCAATTATTGAATTGTAATCATTAACCATAAAATCAGGGCAACTCATGGCAAAAAAAGCTGATAACACAAAGAAAAAAAGAATTCCCACCAGTGAGAGCGATGTTTTTACCGCATTACTGGGCTTGGCCTTCATTACCCTGGTCGGAACCATCGGGTATGTCTGCTGGAGTAGTATGCAGGTGTTCGGCACATATTTGAATACCGATATATTGTTCTAGGCTTATCTTGATACGGTGATTTTGCCCTCTGGCTTGTTCTTTCTCGCAGACCTTTTGACAAAGTCCCCATGACATAACCATAAAATAATGACCGTAAAGACCCTCATTGAAATATTTTCAGTGGGGTTTTTTTGTGTTTAACGCTTAATAATCATCGGATTTGGACGGTTTTGGACTTTTGACGCAGAAGTCACGATTAAAAGTCAACGGCATAAGCATGACCGAAGCCTGCGTTGAACATCTTTACGAAAGATTTTGAGATACGGATTTTATTTTTTTATTCAGACGCCCTAATTGAGGATTTACATTTGATGCGAAAATTACCACCAACCGGAACGATCGAAATAGCTCCTTCAATTTTAAGTGCCGATTTTAACACGCTGGGAGACCACATCCAGAATGTTGCCGCTTCAATTAATATATTACACCTGGACATAATGGATGGCCATTTTGTACCTAATATCTCCTTTGGCCCGGTGATCATAAAAAAAATTCGCCCCCATTTCGACCTGTTTTTCGACGCCCATCTAATGATAACAGACCCGCGTAAGTACGCGCCCGAGTTTGCCAAAGCCGGGGCGGATGGTATTACATTTCATATTGAAGCAGTTGATGATCCGAAAGAAATGATAAAAATACTCCGAGATCTGGGTGTATCGGTAGGAATTTCATTAAAACCCAAGACGCCCGTTGAAACGCTGGAACCGATTATCGCTGATGTCGATATGGTTTTACAGATGACGGTAGAGCCAGGATTTGGCGGCCAGAAATTCATGGCCGATAGCCCCCAGCGGTGCCAGGCAATTCGTAAAATGCTACGAAACGACCAGCGACTCCAGGTCGATGGCGGAATTCACACTAAAACCGCACCGATTATTACCCAGGCAGGCGCCGATACCCTGGTCGCTGGAAGTGCCATTTTTGGCCAACCTGACCCGGCCGCCGAAATCGCGGCACTCATCAAGAACTGTTTAAAATAGACGCCAGCGATATCTGATTTCTTAAGCCTGCTTTTCACACCTTAAAGGGCGTTTTATTCACGAAAAACACTTTTAACCCGGGAGGCAACATTAGAATCAGTCGTCCGGGTCAAGTCCCAATTCCGCCAGAATATCGGCGCCAAGTACATCGCTTTCTGAAGCAGACTGGTTGTTTCCTTTTTTTACAGGAGCATGTGAGGACGACGAATCAGAGCCAACATGTTCGGACGACTTGGCAGGAGGGGTGATCGTAACCGGTTGACCATCAACTTGAACAACAAATTGGATCGGACCGACTTTAATGACATCACCGGGGTTCAATTCAACCTTATCGACGCGTTCCTCATTAACATATGTCCCATTGGGCGTACCAAGGTCCTGTATAAAAAGAGCCTGACCATTATGAACAACACGACAGTGTTGTCGGGAAACGAGCACATCAGGAACCTGAATATCACAATCAGGCCGACGCCCAATGATAAGAGTACCAGTCCCCACTGGAATAGTTTTTTGATGATTATTCTTATTAAAATACACCAGTACTACTGCCATCGATAATCCTCATAAGCTCCAATGTGAAAACTGATGGACGCATCTAGAGTCGAATTAAAACGTAAAAACGACGATTCAACACAAGATTCATGGTTTCAAGATAATCATAATGCCGGCGTAACCCTACCAGCCTCCCGTTGAATCATTGGGATCTGTTGTATTGGTACTTTCGGGAGTGCTCAAATTTTCTCCGCCAAAAGGACCGACTGAATTGGGATCGTTGGGGAGGCCGCCCGATGGATTCACACCCATCGTTTCATTTGCTGAATAATCCACTACCTTTTCGGTACTGACATGGGCCAGTGGATCCCATTTATCCGCCTGGACAATTCGAGTCGCCAGGTCAATATCCATCTTCTGGTGTGCCCGAACGGATACACCGTCAATGGCACCATCAAAAGAAGATGTGCTTTCTTCGATCTTTTTTTTCTTGCACGAGCTTAGGGAGGCTGCAACCACCATAAGGGCTATAAGACTTATTACAAGTGTGATTCTTTTATTCATTGTAACACCTTGTTATTAAATAGATTACGTCATCAGTCTTCTTGTTATTATTCCTTCAATACTCTCTACTTATGTAATTGTACCACAAAACCCCCCTCAGGTCAAAAGTCGTTTTTATAAAATTACCGCCGTTCTCTCAACCTTACCTGACAGAGTCAATTCTGGAAATTTATCTAAACGGCCAATCCTTCACCCCATCGCCATAAATATTCCATAAACCCATTTTTAGCGACTTAAAGGCCGTTTTCCAAATCGTAAAACCACTTCTGACGTGTACATCAGCATTATGTTATGGCATATATTTCCATTCCAGAAAGTTTCTTGTATCTTTTTCGACCCCGCTTCTGTATAATTGGCGGAATTGAATCCATGCCGTGAGTCAACCCTCCCTGTTTATTATCGGCCTTTAGGCCCCCAGTCAGGCTTTTACCTAAAAAATCGTATGACTCAGGCATTACTACCTACCCTAAGAAAGAACTATGACAACCAAAAAGACATTTAACGATCTTGGCCTCTCTGAAAAAACGCTCGACGCAATCATCCAAAAAGGATTCGAAAAGCCCACCACGATCCAGGCCCTGACAATCCCTGTCATGCTGAGGGATGATACCAATATTATCGCACAGGCACAAACGGGAACAGGCAAAACCGCCGCATTTGGATTACCCCTGATCGAAATGATCAACGAAAACTCCAAGGCCGTCCAGGCCCTCATCCTGGTCCCTACCCGAGAACTGGCTATCCAGGTCTCCGAAGAAATCCATACCCTCAAAGGCAGCAAGGGCATCAAAACAACCCCCATCTATGGCGGCCAGGCGATTGACCAGCAATTACGTCGACTGAAAAATGGCGTGCATATTGTCGTTGGAACCCCCGGCCGGATCATCGACCATCTCCACCGCCGAACATTAAAGCTCGGCGGCATTGAACACCTGATCCTTGATGAAGCTGATGAAATGCTCAATATGGGATTCATCGAAGACATCGAAGAGATCATGAAGCATACCAATGCTGACAAAAGAACGCTGCTATTTTCAGCGACAATGCCAGCCAGGATCAAAGACCTTGCCAAAAAATATATGGACGGTTACGAGGTTATTACCGCTAAAAAAGAACAGGTCACCAGCAACCTCACCGAACAAATATACTATGAGGTCAAAGCCTCTGACAAGTTTGAGGCGCTATGCCGAACCATTGATATTGAAGAACATTTCTACGGACTGGTCTTCTGTCGCACTAAAAGCGACGTGGATGCGGTCGCAACGCATTTAGGCGAGAGAGGCTACGACGCTGAAGCCATCCATGGTGATATTTCCCAGGCACAAAGAGAAAGAACACTGGGAAGTTTTAAACGACAAAAGATCAACATCCTCGTTGCCACCGACGTGGCCGCTCGTGGCATTGATGTCAACAACCTCACTCATGTGATCAACTATTCGCTCCCGCAAGACCCCGAGTCCTACGTCCATCGAATAGGTCGTACCGGCCGGGCCGGCAACCAGGGTACGGCAATTACTTTTATTACACCCAACGAGTACCGGCAGTTCATGTTCATACAGCGGATCGCCAAGGCCGATATCAAAAAGGCAAAGATTCCACAAGTCGCTGATATTATCACGGCTAAAAGAAAAAAAATACATGACGACCTGGCCACGTTGCTGGCAGATAAAATTGATTCCGATTATTTCAACTGGGCAAAAAAACTACTGGACGATAATAATCCTACCGAAATACTGGCGGCCCTGCTGAGCTACTCTTTTGAAGAAGAGCTCAACCCAGACGCCTACGGTGAAATAAGAGAATACGGCCAGAGGGGCAAAAAAGGTAGACGCGACACCTCCGACCTCGAGGGCAAGGCAAGGCTCTTTGCCGCGCTCGGTAAGAAGGACAAGATCAATGCCAAAAAAATCGTCAACCTTATCCTCTCCAGGGTCGCCGTCAAGCCCAATCAGATCAGCGGCATACAGGTCATGGACAAATTCTCGTTCATAACCGTCCTCTTTGAAAAAGCAGAAAAGATCGTCGTAAGCTTCCAGGAAAAAGGACGAAAATCGCTGATCACCCACGCCCGAAAAAAATAAG
>JAIPFO010000203.1 GCA_021736565.1 Phycisphaerae bacterium
GCACTTTAAGATGCGGGAAACGAGCTTCAAAAATACTTATGACGCTGGCGTCAATGGTGGTCTCCACGGCAAAAGTCATTTTTCGTTATTACAACTGCCCTCGAAGTGGCGATATGCAAACTTCAGAATGACTCATGTCCCAGGACAAAAATGAGGTTGCTCCAATCAGTCAGGCATCGCATCCCGACGGATGTCAATATGCAACTCGTCAAGTTGTTTATCATCGACCCCGGCAGGGGCTTCCGAGAGAAGACACTGCCCCCGTTGGGTCTTGGGAAATGCGATCACGTCGCGAATGTTATCAGTACCCGCCAAAAGCATGATCAGCCGGTCAAGACCCCAGGCAATCCCGCCATGCGGCGGTGCCCCATATTTCAGGGCGTCCAGGAAGAAGCCAAAGCGTTCTTCCGCCATCGCGTCCGTAATGCCCAGCAGTCTGAACACCCGGGCCTGAACCTCCGGTTGATGAATACGAATACTGCCGCCCGACACCTCGTTGCCGTTAAGAACCAGGTCGTAAGCCTGCGACAGGATATTGCCCGGGTCCGATTCCAATTTGTCAATATCCTCGGCGATCGGGGCCGTGAATGGATGGTGCAATGACTGCCAGCGATTGTCATCCTTGTTAAACTCGAACATCGGAAAGTCAACCACCCACAGGAAATTATACTGATCGTCTGTGACCAGCCCCAAATCTTCGCCCAGCTTGCTCCGAAGGGCGGCCAGGGCCTTGTTGGTCGTGTCTTTCTGGTCTGCGATCAGAAGAATTAAATCGCCAACGTTCGCATTAAATCGCTGGATGATCTCCTGACGCTGCTCGGGAGTGAAAAATTTGGCGATACTGCTGGTCAGGTCCTTGCCGCTGCCGCCTTCACCTTCGGTCACTTTAAACCAGGCCAAACCCCGAGCGCCAAAGCCGGCAACATAATTGGTCAGCGTCTTTTCTATATCGCTGCGGGAATAAACCGCCGCGCCGGGGGCACAAAGCCCTTTAACGATCCCCTTGGCCCCGATCGTGGTCGTAAAGACTTTAAAGGTACTTTCCCCGGCGATATCGCTGATGTCTTTCAGCAGCATCCCAAAGCGGGTGTCCGGCCGGTCGATCCCGTAATTGTCCACCGCGTCCTTAAAGGTCATTCGCTCAAGAGGGAGCTGGATATTAACCCCCAGGATCTCTTTGAACACCTGGGCAAAGCACCCCTCGGTAATGCCCATCACATCGTCCATATCGGCAAAGCTCATCTCAATATCGATCTGGGTGAATTCCGCCTGACGGTCCGCTCGAGGGTCCTCATCCCTAAAACACCGGGCGACCTGGAAATAGCGGTCCATCCCGCTGACCATTAAGATCTGCTTGAACAACTGCGGCGATTGCGGCAACGCATAAAAAGAGCCCGCCGCCAGTCGAGAGGGAACCAGGTAATCGCGAGCACCTTCCGGGGTGCTCTTCGCCAGGATCGGGGTCTCAATTTCATAGAAACCATGGTCCTGATGAAACTGACGAACG
Organism: Phycisphaerae bacterium; assembly: GCA_021736565.1. Classification (GTDB taxonomy): domain Bacteria; phylum Planctomycetota; class Phycisphaerae; order Sedimentisphaerales; family SM23-30; genus JAIPFO01. The sequence continues at coordinate 1,508 of JAIPFO010000203.1, forward strand.
ATCGAGGTGGCCCGGTTACGTATTTTCATGATCGTCTGCATCTGCTCACCACGAAGGTCGATATAGCGGTATTTCAGACGCAGCTCTTCGTTGATCGGACTCTTCGAATCGATCTCAAATGGCGGCGTTAGGGCTTTATTGAACACTTCCATCTCATGGGCCAGTATTTCAATTTCTCCGGTATCCAGCTTCGGGTTCGTCAGGCCCTCGCCACGCGGACGAACGCGACCTTTTACGCCAATAACCCATTCACACCGAAGGTCACGGGCAATTTTATGGATCTCAGGATTTGTTTCCGGGTTGAAGACCAATTGGGTCAGGCCGTAGCGATCGCGAAGGTCAATGAAGACCAGGTTGCCGTGGTCCCGATAGGAGCGAACCCAGCCGCAGAGTGTAACGTCCTTGCCATCATCGGACAAGCGAAGTTGTCCACAATTGTGTGTGCGTTTCAGCATAAGTGTGTGATCCTGTCTAATAATCTTTTTTTAGTAAAAGGGTGATGGTTGTCTCAAATATCAATAGTAATTTACACCTTAAAAATCGATTTGCATCCTTCAAATCAGATGTTAAGATGCGGAAAACATGCCTCCGAAATACGCAGGACGCTGGCGTCAGAATCGTAATGTGAGGCCGTCATCCCTGATTTAAAAAAAAGGCAACCCCCTAGAATATCGTAATCTGGCCCCAACGTCAATGATTTTATAGCAGGATTGACTTTCACATGGCTGAGATCTATTTCTGGACAGACACTTCTTTATTATTAACAACTGCTTTTAACCTGGAAAATTTCAACAGGCACTCGGATGAACTCATCTGTCTGGTGATATTATTTTGTCCCGTAAGGAAAAGCCCAGGAATGGCTGTAAAACATTATATAAAAAGTAGTTATATCGTTCCACAAATAAATCTCGCACAGGACCTTGACGCCGCTGCTACGCGATGGGGCTGTAAGTGGCTTCGGGGTAACAAATGATCTAGAAATTATTTGTTTACATAAAAATGGCATGCCCAAAATAGTGGGCATGCCATCTGAAAATTCTTAGCTATCGCTTAAAGCCAGCGTCTTACTTCGCGTCATGCCCCTTGGGAGCTTTGAGCAGTAATGACAATGCCGCCGCCACCAGACAGGCCACCCCGGCGATGATGAAAGGCATCTTCCAGGAGTTCACATCGACAGCATGATCTTTAAAATAACCAGCGATCTGCGGCCCCGCAATACCGGCGATACCATAGGCCAGGAAAACCCACGGGTAATTGGTTCCGACATTCTTGTTGCCAAAGAAGTCCGCGGTTGCCACCGGGAACAGGGCGAAATTGCCGCCAAAGTTGAACCCGATCACACAGGCGCCGAAAATCAAGCCCGTAGCGGTGGCTCCCACCTTAAAGAAGGCCAGCATCATAATGCCCTGGATCAGGCACATCAGGAATATAGCCGTTTTACAACCGATCTTCCCGGAAACAGCTCCCCAGGCAATACGGCCAAGGCCGTTTAGGATCGCATACCACGCCATGGCGGTTCCGGCAATAGCACCGGCTTTTACCGGAGTCATCTCTTCAACATTTGCGATTAAGCTGTCAACGCCAAAAAGCTTGATGCAATAGATGACCATCAGTCCGGATAATGCCGAACAGATAAACATGACCAGAAGGCCCCAATATTGGATCGTGCCTTTCATTTCTGAAGCACTCAGGTCGATATGGCCGGAGGCTTTGGCCGTTGCTGATGGTGCCGGTGGATTCCAGCCGGCCGGCTTCCATCCTTCAGGAGGATTGACCATAACCATGGAACCCAATAGGACCATAACCGCAAAAGCAACACCATAAATAATGAAAACACTCTGAACCCCAGGCAAACCAAAGAGGCTGGTCGTATTCAAAAGACCGCCAAACCAGCTACCAGCCAGTTTCACCCAGATCGTCGCGCCAAAACCAAAGCCCGCAACCGCCAGACCGGTGATCAGTCCCTTTTTATCTGGGAACCATTTTACACCCACTGCAATTGGAACCACATAGGCAAGCCCGATACCCGCACCGCCGATGATGCCAATGCATAAGAACTGTGCGATAAAGGTTTTTCCCAGAAAGCCGCCGAGAATGTACCCCGCGCCCAGGACCAGCCCCCCGGTCATCGCGACTTTCTTGGGCCCCACTTTAGCCTGCCATTTCCCCGCAAACAACATCACAAAGGCAAAGGTTGCCAGCCCCGCGGAAAATATCCACGCCGCCTCCTTCGCCGTGAAGCCATAGTCGCCCCCTTCGGCGGTAATCTTCTTGGTAAAGGCACTCCAGGCATAGATCGCGCCCAGGGCCAATTGAATAAGAATGGCCCCTACGACCACAAGCCAACGGTTCATTACTTTCTGATCAGTCACTAATTTACTCCTAACATCATTTTGTGCCGCTACTGCGCCAGAATAATATACGATTTATCCTCAGGCCCGCATACGCGGGAACGGCGAACATAGTTAATCGGATAATTGTGTGAAAAGTCATTTGTGGACCTTCAAGCCGCCCTCCAAGAGATGGATATAGGGCTTCAAAATGACTTCGGACTTCAGTGTCAATCGATAAGAATGACGTCGATAGTATTGTTTTATATGATATTATTTATATTGAGTCAGATAGAAACGGTATTATACCAGCCTGATTTGAAAATATCAAAGAAAGTTTAAAAAATATTATGGCTGTTGCGTCAAAAGGAAATATTCACGAATAAAAATGTCGATTAAAGACTGGGATTAATCCGCCAAAAGCGCACTGCGGTCCAGGAAGACCATCTCGTTTCGACCGGGAAGGCCGATCATGCGACCCAATCCCTCTAAGAAGAAAAATGTGCTCCCCGCGTCAAAAGTCATTATTCGTCTTGAAGATCGCCCTTTAAGATGTGGAAAACGGGCTTCAGAAATACGGATGACCCTGCCGTCAAAGTCATCCGCCAGTGAATCTCAAGCGATCGCCTATCGCAGTTTGATCTGCTTATACTTACTACGGCGATGAGCCACCCGATCCGGATTTTCTTTCCGAACTTTTTCCTCATAGGCGGCAAAATTGCCCTGGAACCACTGGGTTTTACCGTCGCCTTCGAATATCAGCAAATGCGTACATATCCGGTCCAGGAAGAAACGATCATGACTGATCACCATCGCACAGCCCTGGAAATCAATGATCGCCTGCTCCAGAACACGCATCGTATCAACGTCCAGATCGTTGGTCGGTTCATCCAGCAACAGCAGGTTGCCGCCCCGACGCAGCATCTTGGCCAGGTGGATCCGGTTACGCTCCCCCCCGGAGCATGCGGTCACTTTCTTTTGCTGCTGAGTCCCACGGAAATTAAACCGCGCCACATAGGCCCGGGACGCCATCGACGCACCACCCACATCAATGGTGTCATTACCGCCGGAGATCTCTTCAAATATTGTATGAGAACTGTCCAGTTCGTCCCGATGCTGGTCGACATAACCAATTGAAACCGTCGGGCCAAGGACAATTTTACCGGCGTCAGGCTGCTCCTGCCCGGTAATCAGCCTGAAAAGGGTTGTTTTGCCGATCCCATTGGGACCAATAACCCCGACAATCCCATTAGGCGGCAGTTCAAACGAACTGTTTTCGATCAAAAGGTTATCGCCATACCCCTTGGAGACCCCATCGAACTGAAGCACCTTCTCGCCCAGCCGCTGACCGGTCGGGATCTGGATCAGCACATCGCTGCGCGTATCCATCGTCACCTCGCCCGCCATCTGCTCGTACGCCTTAATTCGTGCCTGGTTCTTCTGGTTCCTCGCCTTCGCCGAGGTGTTGATCCAGTTCAGCTCCCGCGACAGGGTCTTTTGGCGTTGAGATTCCTGCTTCTCTGTAACCCGCAACATCTCCGATTTCTGCTGGAGCCATGACGAATAATTGCCCTCAAACGGCAATCCGCGGGTGTTTTCAAGTTCGAGTATCCATTTAGTGATATTATCCAGGAAGTACCGGTCATGCGTCACGATGATCACCGTGCCGTGATAATCGCGCAACGCCTGTTCCAGCCATTGCACCGTCTCGGCGTCCAAATGGTTCGTCGGTTCATCCAGCAGCAGCAAATCCGGCTTCTCCAGCAACGCCATACACAAGGCCACACGCCGCCGTTCACCCCCGGAAAGCTGGCTAACCACCGTATCATCCGGCGGCAGCACCATCGCGTCCGAGACAATATCCATATACCGGTCCGTTTCCCAGCCGTCACACGCGTCGATCTTATCCTGAAGCGTCCCCATCTCTTCCAGCAGTTTATCCATATCGTTTTCAAACGCAGGGTCACCCAACTGCTCTGAGATCTCATTAAAACGCGATACCATATCCAGCGTCGTTTTGATCGCCATTTCAAGGTTCTCGCGAACCGTTTTATCGATCGCCAGTTCGGGCTCCTGGGCCACATAACGCAAGGTCATCTTCGACGACAGCTTGGTCGTGCCGTCATAGTCCTTATCCAGTCCTGCCATGATCTTTAGAAGCGTGCTCTTACCCGCCCCATTTTCGCCGATCACGCCAATTTTGGCACCATAGAAGAATGACAGCGAGATATCACTCAAGACAGCTTTATCGCCGTAGCTCTTGCTGACATCGCTCATTTCAAATACAAATTGGGGGGGCATATAGTTTATAATTCCTTATTTACAGTCAATATCACATCTGTATTTTACGCATCCTCACGTAAAAAATCAGACGGCCATTAAACTCTATTTGGCAAAAAATTGCAACGGTACAATTGTTTTTATACCACCGGTAATAAATGAGCCAAAAGGCTGGAATTATAAACCTTTTTATATAATATAGATTTCCGCGTCAAAAGGCGTTTTCGTATTTCAGGTTACCCTTTAAAATGCGGGAACCAGGCTTCGGATCCCGATCTATCGGGATAGGACCCTGGCGTCTTTAGTATTCGTTCACATGTTTTAAAAAGTTTCCGCCAAAGCTCGCAGATCATCTCCCGCCTAAAAAGTCCCCAGCACACACTCCAAACACCCCAGACGCCAGACGATCTGCAGCACAATATTCGCCTGCACACCCGCCGCCACGTCATCCAGCAGCACCCCCCAGGTGCTTTGCTGCCGGTCAAAATAGCTCGCCGGCCAGGGTTTTATGATGTCGAATGCCCGAAACAGCAAAAAACCCAACACGCCAAAGGCAATGATTTCTTGAGGTGATGAGAAGCTGAACATAGGCAAAAACCAGAAATAGGTGATCGCCTGCCCGCAAACCTCATCGCTGACGATCAACCCGGGGTCGTGCCCGTGCGTTTCCATAACCTTATCCCCGCAGAGTATGGTGGCCGCCCCGCCGTAAAGGGCCAGAAAAACCAACACCACCGCCACCGCCACGGAATGACCGGTCAATAAGGCCACGATCAAAAAAATGACCGTCGTGACCGCCGACCCGCAGGTCCCCGGGGCAAAAGGCGATAATCCCGCCC
>JAIPFO010000204.1 GCA_021736565.1 Phycisphaerae bacterium
CCTCGTCAATAAGCTTCTTGCAACAGGCCCGCACCTCCTCCGGCGTACCATACGACAGCATAAAGTTTGGAACCCCACCACTCAGGCAGAACTTATGTCCAATTCTTTTGTGTACGTCAAAAATATCGCCCCGATCCACATGATACACAATGCTGCTGTCGGGAAGTTCGGTAAAATGTTCAAGGTGATCTTTCCAGTCCCCTTCGGCATAGAAAAGTGTCTGGTTGCCATTTTTCCAGAGCTCTTCGATGATCGGCTTGAGTGTTGGCCAGTAGTGGGACTCAAACTGACCGGCCGAGACAAACGGCGTACAACCGCGATGCATCCAATATCCGATGGGCACCTGCTTGAGCGGGTCTGCCGAGGTCAGGGCCACATGGTAAAGATGCGGCATTAAGGCCTCGCAGGCGGCCAGGACCTTCTCCGGCTGTGTGATCATATCCATCGTCAATCCGAGGTAGCCGCGCAGTTTATCGCCAATAATATCGAACGGCGCTTTGAATATCCCGCCAATCGCCGAGACGGTCCCGGACTCCCTTCGCAACTGCTCACACTGAGGGCCAAACGCGTTAAAATAATTCAGCATCGCCATCCCCCCCTTCACCAACGCCAGATTATTCCGGTACGATGTTGATGCGCCCATAGGACTGATGTCCGCCGAGACCCGCGGCAGCCAGACATTATAGAGAAACGCGGTTGGGTCCCTGATCAGCTCATCGTACTCATCGGCCTTCATGTATGCATTTTCTTCGGTGGGTTCCCGGTATTGAAAGCCTGTATCGACCGGCACGTCAAGGCCGGGAATACCGTAATACTCCAGACCGATCGCCTGGACCAGACCGGTCCAGACATAAACCATATTGGGGACAACCGCATCCCAGTCAAACTCCGCTGCGCATTTGCGCGCCGCGATAAATGCCTTGTTATAATCATGGGAAACCTCCTGGCAGGTAAAGCGCGCGTAGCGAGCCGTAAATTCGGCAACAAAAGGCCTTATTGGAACCATGTCGGGTTTTTCGTTACGCATGGCCGTCATGTAACGATTTAATCGTGCCTGATATTTACTCTCCATATCCATAGGGTTCATCCTTTCATCGATTTCTTCTGTAATATATGAAAATAATGCTGGGCAAACCGATGCGATTCATCCCGCACATATTGCAAGAGCCGCAACGCCGGGTCGTGCCGACTCAAATGTAACGGCTCGGAGGTTCCCTGCACAAAAATTTCTTCATCCTGTTTGGCCAGCGATATCACCAACGGCGGCTGCACCGACATCATCTTAAAAACATCCTCGGCGGCATGTAATTGGCCCAGCCCCCCATCAATTAAAATCACATCGGGATACAGCTCCTCACTTTCGCCGGCTCGCCGGTACCGCCGGCTGAGCACCTCCTGAATTGCCGCATAATCGTTAATCCCATCAACGGTTTTGACCTTGAACCGGCGATACCCTTTCTTAAATGGCCGCCCATCAATAAAACACACCAGCCCCCCTACCATCTCATCGCCCATCAGATGGGCAATATCGACCCCTTCGACCACCCGTATCTCCCGGGGTGAATTCAATATTTTTCCCAGCTTCTCCATTCCCGCTGCCGGGTCCACCTGAAACAACTCCGGCTGAACATGTTCATCCACCTCGCCCCGGTCAGCCAAGGCCTCGATCGCCTTGATCTCATCGCGCAGTCGGGCCGCCTCTTCATAATTTTTCTCTTGGGCCTGCTCGGCCATCTCGGCCTGCAACTGCCGGAGCACCACCGACCGTTTGGAATCCAAGAACCGCTCAAAGCGTTTGATATCCTTCAAGTACGATACACGACTCACTTTATTAGCGCAAGGGCCCAGACACTGCTTGATATTATACAAAATACAGGGCCGGAAAAACCGGCGTTTCTCGTCGTTCTTATCAATCTCCATATTACAGGTTCGGAACCGGAATATCCGCTGTAATATCTGCAAAACCCGCCTCAGCTCGCTCACACTGGTAAACGGCCCAAACAGTTTACTCCCCTTTCGTGGCTGCCGGGTGACATAGACCCCCGGGAAATCATGCTGGCGCGTTATCTCCAGGTAAGGAAAGGTCTTATCATCCATCTGACGCGTGTTATAAGGGGGCTGAATATCCTTGATCAGCCGGGCTTCCTTCAAAATCGCATCAACATCATTCTCACACTCGAGCCAGGTCACATCGGCCACCTTAGGGATCATCTCGGCGATTTTGGGTCCACGGCTCTGCATTAAATCCGCCGATGGCTGAAAATAACTACCCACCCGATCCCGCAAATTTTTGGCCTTGCCGATATACAAGACCACCCCTTCGGCATCCTTCATCAAATAAACACCCGGCACCTGCGGGAATTCCCTGATTTTTTCACGGATATCAGTCATCATCTCTCTCTAAGAGCCGCGTTAATCAACGTCAAGCGATACCACATCCAATTCCCCGCCGGCATCGACCTTCATATCGACTGATCCACACTTCTGACAGCAGGTCGGGCCATGCGAATCCACGATGCTAAACCCACATTGCCGACACACCAGGGCCATCGGCTCGATGTCCACCTCCAAAACGGCCTTCGCAGCAACGGTCCCCTGACGAACCACCTCAAATGAAAACCGCAAGGATTCCGGCTCAATCCCACTTAACGCCCCCGCCCGGACCCGAACGATATTCACCTTTTCAAAGCCATGCTGGGCCTGTTGGGCCGTAACAATATGAATAATTTCCTGTGCTATTGATAATTCATGCATGACCTTACTAAATAGCATCTAATTCTTCTCAGGTCAAGTAATATATTGCCCATAAAGCTAAAGAGGCCGGTGAACAAGATGTTCTGATTTCACCAATATTGGACGCGGGCGTCATGAATAATTATATTATTCCAACGTACTATTCTTGCAGCATCTTCATAATTCGCATATACCGATGATACAAATGCTCTTTATTTCCGCCATCTAAATGGTCCCACGGCAAGATCTCCTGCTCGCCCCGTTGGCGACTGGCATAAAATGCCGGATCAATACCATTGGTCTTAAACGCCTCCATATACCGGTTGAAGTCAAAACATTCATGCCACGAGTCAAATTTCGCTCCCATTCGATAGGCCGTCTCCAGCACCTTGCTGAGCCGCCTGTCTCCCCGTGCGAATACGGCCTCCAACATCGATCCATCGGTATGATGGAACTTCAAGTTGATCGAGACGCCTTTAAGCTGCCGCTTGGCGTGAATCAGTTCCCGTTTGGCCTCCAGGAAATAGTCCGGGCTCTGTTGCGGTATCCAGCCAAAGGGGGTATGGGGCTTTGGCACCAGCCACGAGACTGCCGCGTTGACTGTGGCCGGCTGAGAAGCCACCTCTCGACGCAGTCTGGAAATGGTTTCGGTGAGGTGTAATATCCCCATGATATCTTCCTGGGTTTCACCGGGGAAGCCGACCATATAATAGAGTTTGACCTTCTGCCAGCCGGCCTCGTAAGCGGTGCGCATCGTCGCGATCAAGTCCTCATCGGTGACCTTCTTGCCAATCGCCCGCCGCATCCGTCCTGACGCTGCTTCAACGGCAAGGGTCAACCCCTCCCGCCGTGTGCCGGAAACCTGCCCGGGCACATCCCGCAACTGCTTATCCACCCGAAGCGACGGCAGAGAGATTCCCACCCGGCAATTTTCAAACTGATGATACAACCGTTTGACCAGTTCAGCCAGATCCGGGTAATCACTGGTCGAAAGACTGAGTAGCGAGACCGTATCATGGCCTGTATTCAAATAGCTCTGCCAGGCCAGCTCTACAATCTTATTGATACTTCGACTTCGCAATTTTCCTCGTGTATGACCCGCATGGCAGAATGCGCACCGCTGCGGACAGCCTCGCATGACCTCAATCGCGATGCGATCGTGCGTTGATTCGGTATTCGCCAACAATGGTGCGGTTGGAAACGTGGCATTATCCAGATCCATGACCTGGGCCCGTTGGATACATCGCGACAGCCCTTCGATGGTCGGCTCAAAATATGCCAGAGTCCCATCATCGTTATAGTCACACTGGTAAAACTGCGGGACATACACAAACGGGAATTGCCGGGCTAATTGGATGAGCATCTCCCGTCGGGTCGCCTTGTTCTTCTTCAGCACCCGATAGGCTTCAATGACCGCCGGGAGGGCATCCTCGCCATCGCCAAGGACGACCAGGTCAAAAAAATCGGCCACCGGCTCACAGCTATCGGCGACCGGGCCGCCGCCGATCACCAAAGGTTCATCCTCATGACGCTGGTCGGCTCGAAAGGTGATCCCCGCCAGATCCAACATGTACAGGACATTGGTATAGGCCAGCTCATGCTGTAATGTGATTCCCAGGATGTCAAACTCCCGTATTGGCGTGCGAGATTCCCAGGAAAACAGGGTGATATTTTTGTCTCGCATAACCTCCCCGGCATCCAGCCAGGGGCAATACACTCGTTCAGCAACGACATCTTCCATCTGATTGACCGCGGTATAAAGAATGGCCAGTCCCAAATGTGACATCCCAATCGCATAGGTATCCGGAAACCCCAGCGCAACGGTCACGCCATCATCGGAGACGTCCTTTCGAACCTGATTAAACTCCCCACCAATATATTGCCCCGGTGACGTAACCACCGGTAAAAACTCATCCCTGATCTTTCGATGTAACTCATTCAAGATAAAACCACCCTCGCTGATAGCAACATCGTCTCTGGAGACGTTGCATGCAACATCTTACTATTCAGATTCCACATAGTGCTTAATACTCTTTGCAATTGTTTCCCACGTCCACTTTCGCTTCTGATCATCACACTCCAGAAGAGTGACCCTAAAGCCCTTACGGCCACAGCAGAACCCCGTGAGCGGCACCACGCAAATTCCCACAGAGGCCAGCAGGAAATAGACAAAACGCTTATCCACGTGTACGTCCTTAACAATCGTCTGGAGATACTCCTGTACGGCAGGATCGTCAATGGGTAAATGCTGGTTCTCATTTAAAACATCGTCATCAAACAGGATCGACATGTAAAACGCGCCCTGCGGCCTGACCACGGTGACCCCCTCGACCCTGGAGAATATATCATAAGCTTCATTCGCCCTGTCTTCGAATATTTTTTTACGCGATTCGAGGTGTTGGGCGTATTTTGGGTTGCCGATCACTTTGGGTATGGAATATTGCGGTAAACTGGTCGAACAGACTTCCAACATTTTGGCATTAATGATCGATTTAATATAGCGTTTGAAATCAGGGTACTTATCCTGATTGAAGACTTCAATCCACCCGCACCGCCCCCCCGGCCAGGGATATTCTTTGGACACCCCTCGCAAAGCGATCCCCGGAAGGTCGCCGATCACCTCTGAAAGATGACAGGTCCGGGCGCCATTATAGACGATTTGACTGTATATCTCATCACAGATGACAAACACACGATGCCGAGCAGCAATAGCGATCATTTTTTTCAGAAAGGCCTTGGGATATACCGCCCCGGTCGGATTATCAGGATTGATCAGCAGTATCCCGGCGATAGAGTCGTTATACTTGATCTTGTTTTCCAGATCCTTCAGGTCGGGCATCCAGTTTTTCTCGGGGTCCAGTGTGTAGGTTAAATGTTCATAACCCGAATGAGCCGCTTCGGCCGATGAATGCGTCGAATACGCCGGTGAGGGGCCGATGATACGGGCTTCGCGTTTGAGGAACCCGAATATTTTTGCCACCGCGTCCCCCAGCCCATTGAAAAACACGATATCATCTTCTGTAATCTGGCATCCGCCGCGTTTGTTCACTTCGTTGGCCAGGAACAGACGGGATTCATACACGCCCTGGGTTGAAACATAGGCGTAGGATTTATCCTCACTGGCCAGATCACAGATAATTTCTTTTATCCAGGTGGCCAGTTTTTCGCCTTTGCGTATCGGATCGCCGATATTTTCCCAGGTGATCTCAATGCCCAGCTTTTCCAGTTTTTGCGCAACAGTAACGATCTCACGAATTTCGTAAGTCAGCTGCTCCGCTCCTTCATGTACAATTGTTCGTCTCATTATACTATTATCGCCGTATATGACTCCAAAACATTATTTAAATTACCAGCGTTCGCTGGACCTTATCTGGCAGAGCCAGCCCTGAAAGATCATCTGAACTGCTAATTCTGTCTAAAAATACAAATCCCTATACTATTATTAATTAGACGTTGCATGTAACCACTCTACTTGTACGCTGCCAGAGCTGCTGCCATGACGTCTTTGACTGCTATTTTATGCTTTTTAGCTCCCTTTTGGCAATCAGAAAATTCGACAGACCGGGTAATGACTTTCCCCCCTACCCGGCCTCGCTTAATTCTAACTTCGCCATAGGCCGTGTTGACTGTTACATGGTCACGTTCCAGAATTGTCCGATCACACGGATATCGTCGTATGCCAAATGTCGTACTCTCCTGAAAAAGCACTTTTTCCAACGTTACGACCTGCTGAGCCTTGCAAATCACACTGATCTTAACACCCGGCCTCCCTTTTTTCATCATGATGGCGGTGTTATATACATCGCATGCCCCATGGTTCATCAATTGCTCGCTCACATGGGCGATCAGTTCGCCGCTGGCATCATCGATATTGGCCTCCAATACCCAGACTTTTTCGTTTTCTCCCCCCCCACCGGCGATATTTTCGGACTGCCCGATCATGACCCGCAACACATTCGCCCGGTCCGTTAGCTCCCGCGTCCCAGCACCATAACCGATCTGGTCGATCTTCATGCCCGGCATGCCCCCAAACTCCTCGGCCAATGTTGTCAAAATCGCCGCTCCGGTCGGGGTCAGCAACTCACATTCCAGGTCACCGGCCCGGCTGACGACCCCCCGGATCAATTCGGCGGTTGCCGGTGCCGGTACCGGCAATATCCCATGGGCACAGGGTACCGTACCCCGTCCGGTTACCAATTCCGAGCA
>JAIPFO010000205.1 GCA_021736565.1 Phycisphaerae bacterium
CCCCAATTCCCCACCACTGCGCTACACCATCCCCCCCATCTTACCAGATCCGGCACGCCCAACTAAAAAGCCACCCAACAAAAAATCACCCCCTCAAAACACTCCCGGCCATAAAAAAAAGTAGAGACACGATACGTCGCGTCTCTACTCATATTTAAAATCAAAGATCAGACCGCCAGAAATCTAAATCCCGGCCAGTTTCTTAAGTTCATCAGCATGGTCCGTCAGTTCCCAGGTAAATCCATCTCCCTTACGGCCGAAATGACCATGGGCCGCCGTTGGCAAATAAATAGGCCTTAGCAGGTCTAAATGCTTAATGATCGCCGCTGGCGTCAATTCAAACACCTTTCGAATCAGCTTGGTGATCTCCGTATCGGCAATTTTACCCGTTCCCATCGTATCGACACGCACCGAAACCGGCTCCGCAACGCCAATCGCATAGGCCAACTGGATCTCGCAATTGGTCGCCAAACCGGCTGCAACAATGTTTTTAGCCACGTGACGGGCCATATACGCCGCCGACCTATCCACTTTACTGGGGTCCTTACCACTAAAAGCACCACCGCCATGACGACCGGACCCACCATATGTATCCACAATGATCTTTCGACCGGTTAAACCACAATCACCATGCGGGCCGCCCACAACAAACCGCCCCGTTGGGTTCACATGTATCTTCAGTTTCTTATCAACCAGTTTCTTGGGTAAAACAGGCATAATTATCTCATCAATCACGGATTTTCGCAGTTTTTTATACGAAATATCAGGGTCATGCTGAGTTGAGATCACTACCGTATCGATCCGAACAGGCTTCAATCCGTCATATTCAACCGTCACCTGGCTCTTGACATCAGGCCGTAACCATGGGAGTTTATTACTCTTACGTAATTTGGCCTGACGTTCCACCAGGCGATGTGACAGATGGATCGCCAGCGGCATCAGGACCGGGGTCTCCTTACAAGCATACCCAAACATCAATCCCTGGTCCCCAGCGCCCTGTTCCCTATGTAAGCCATCGCCTGCGGTTACACCCTGGCTGATATCAGGGGATTGTGTATCCAGGCTCACTAAAATCGCACAATATTCACCGTCTATGCCATATTCCGCATTGGTATAGCCAATATCTTTCAGTGTTTTTCGAACAATAAAGGGTATGTCCACATCCGCCTTGGTCGTGACCTCGCCAGCGACCACCACCAGTCCCGTCGTGATCATCGTCTCACACGCAACACGACTATGGGGGTCCTGAGCCAGCATCGCATCCAGCACAGCGTCAGAGATCTGGTCCGCCACTTTATCCGGGTGCCCCATACCGACTGATTCACTGGTAAAGAGATAATTCTCCGTGTTACTCTTGGTTGTTACTTTTTTTGCCAAATTTTTAGCTCCTTCAGAAGAAATTTCTGATTTAGGTGGTCAATGCCCACACAATACATAGATTTTTGATCAATCAGCTCGATGGATTTATGCGTCAAAAGTGAGTTTAAAGCCTCTAAATCGCCCTTTATGATTTGGGTAAAGGGTTTTGAAATATTGATGACGCTGGCATCTGGATTGATTCCCCCGTATTTACTTATCGACAATCCTTTTTAAATTGTTGTCGCATTTCAGTAATATTATATTTTTTTTCCCTGTTTATCAAGCATTTTCACTGTAACAATTGGAGTTTTATTAGACTTCCGCATGAAAAATAAGGTTGTAGGAATCTCGAAATGCCCTTTAACATGCCAAAAACAGGCCTCAAAAAAACATTTGACGCTGCTGTCTTGTTGGGTTTATTCGGCATCTTCCCGGTCTTACACCATTTCCACTAAACACCGTCCGTTAAAAAAAAACCGAAAACCCCGTAAGTCTCTATTATACAATGGCTTAATAATCAAAATATCTCGCCGGTATCAGGCGGCCACCACGGCCCCCAGAAAACGGTCTAAATAGTCACGATGCAAAAAAATCTCTACCGCTCGAGCCGTAGTATCGTGGTCCACCCCCCATAAACTCACACGCAGGTCTTTTAATTCAACATCCATCTGCACTGTCAGGGTATCATCGATCACTAATGCATTTGAAAGTTTTCGATATAAATAAGCCGAAACGGCATTGGTCCCTGGGCCGCCCACTGAAATCAACGGCATCTGGTGCAACGCCTCAGCATTCAAATACCACAAGTCGCTTAGCACCACCAGCGTCCCGTCCAGTTCCAATTCCCTCAAACGCTTATCAATGCATTTTTTTAAGTGATACGCAAGGGGGCGGTCGGCTCGCTCAGCTCGCAGGCTCGATCCTGTCACGATCAATATTCCATTTTCAAGTAGCTCATTATCTGGAATCATGGTAACTCATATCTCTTAAAGTGTCTTCTCTGGTGCATTTTCTCACAGCACATTATAGACGCAATACCCGACAAATGGCAAATAGTCACATCAAATGTTGATATTTGTATTTAAAATGAGCCCTTTAGATACTGGAAACAGGTCTCGAAAATACATAGGGCACTGGCGTCTATACTGCCGTTATTCTAGTCACATTAAATCAATTTTTCTCGGTTTTTCTATAATAAATTTTGAAATCATCTCACGGCGAACCGATATCCCCAGTCCCGGCGGAGGGAATGGCTTCATTTTCCCCCCGTAGCCAAAGCGTATTTGGGGCCTGACAATATCCTCCCTGAGCAGAAATGTCCCATAACATATCTCTGTAAAGCTCGTATTAGGAACGAGTTGCAAAAACTGCCTGCCCGCCCCCGCCAGAATTCCCGTCTCACCCAATATCGTACCCAACTGATACCCGTGTGAATAGTCAAACGCCATTTCTGCCATACGGATCGCGGGGATTAAGCCCCCATTTTTACTGATCCCTATATTAAAATAATCCACCAGGTCTTTTTCCAGTAGATCCGCCGCATTTTCAATGCTAATAAGCGACTCATCCACCATTAGAGGCACGTGTGACAAATTCGCCAGGGCATTCCAGTGGTCATGGTCATCGATCGCCAGGGGCTGCTCAATGCAACAAACACACATCCTGGCCAGTTTCTCACTCATCGCGGTTGCGGTATCAATATCCCACGCACCATCGGCATCGACTCGCAATGTCATACCGCCAATACCCAGCTGACGCTCATACCGCTGCTGGATGAGCTGCAACTTCTCATTATCATGCTCACCACTCATTTTTAATTTGAAGTCTCGCAAGCCAAATATTCGCATCAGACGCAGCTGTCTCATCATCTTTTCGGGGTCATTCGCATTGAGCAACCCACTGACCCGGACTGATTCGATCGAACCGCCATGAGAAAACCCACCATACCCTAAGTAACCGGTAATACTGGACATATCGCAGTTAAAATACTTCCCGTAGGCGTCCAGTAATGCCAGTTCCACCGCGCACCGCGAGGCATTAATGATCTGGCCCTGCTCATTGGTAAATGGCAAATGATAGGCAATCTCAAGAATATCCGAAAAAGTCTTCGGCTCAATTTTTCCCTGCTTCCTCAATTCGTCCGACAGAAAACCCTCAATATTGAACACGATCGTTTCTGGCGTTTCCCCCGTCAAGCCGACCTGCCCGATCCCCTCACCAAATCCAACCGTGCCATCTGCCAGCAACGCAGCAACGACTACAGTATCCACAGAAGCCTGGCCACCTGTTGAACTGCAATACCAGTCCCGAAACGGCATGCGAAGGTGATATATCTGTAGTTCTATCAAGCGATTAGACATTGCACGATTATAAAATAATCCACGCCGCAAAGGAAGTCAAAAGTCAATCCTTGTGTTGACTTCTTAGGCGGGGGCTGAGTTGGAGCATGATTTGGATTCGTTCTATTTCATTTAGCCAGTCTTGCAGGGTGGCGGTCAGTTCGTTGGTTTCGGGTGGGAAAAGCCCTGTCGAGCAGGCCGCCCCCAGTCGTTTTTGGGCGATAATGCGATAGCGGGTGAGCGTGCGGTCGCCGTAAACGCTGCAGAGGGCGTAGTCTTCGGCCATGAACAGGGCGACGGGGACCCGGTGCCCCTGGTTGATGGTGAGATTGTCGCGAAGTTCGGGGACCTGATCCCGGTCGAGGAATCGCAGGGTAATTTTTTGGCAGGACTCGGCAATTCTGGCGAGCATGGGACACTGTTCGACGCAATCCCCACACCATATCCCGCTGAGGACCAGGATGTTCATTTCGCGGGTAAACCTTGTGAGCAACTGTTCTTGCCCGTCGGTTAGCGTGAGGGACCTGTGGATATTTCCCCAGCGTTCCCGGTCATTGGAATTGCCGGTGGCAAGATAGGGTTTATAGGGTAATGCTTTGGAAAAGACGTTTTGGAGGTATTCAGTATTAAATAGCATGGTGGTCATTTTAGCAATTTTTACATTTCGCGTCAAAAGTCGATTTTTGATGCCAGTGTTATAACGATTGTGAAGCGTGGATTCGGGTTCTTCATCGACGTCTTACGCGGGCGCCATTTATGTATTTCAAGCAGGTTGTGGCGTTATAATTGATAGAACCGGAACAGACCCACCTGGGCGATGTAATCCTTTTGTTTAGAGGGGGGCGTTTTTATGTTATAAATCGCATATTTTTTGACATTAATCATTGTTTTTAAGCATAAAAACCCTGTTTTTATGGAGAGGTCAATAGAACTTTTAATCAAATTTGCCGAGGTCACTTTTACATGGTATGCTTTAATGACAGCGTATTGGTGTGGGAATCAATACATTTTGATCCAGTGAGATTTGCTTTCTTTTTTATGGAGGTGAGAATATGAGCAGATCAAGTAGACCGTCATTATTGACGCTATTATTAACGTTTTTTGCCGGAGCGATATCGATGTTTCTGTTTTTAACGCCCGGTAAAGTCCATTATCGCGATATCTTAGATCCGGGCAAACGGCAGGAGATGGCCGATTTTACAAACGCGGCTAAGCAGGTTGAGCGTGTGGGTGATATGGCCACTTACTATGCCTACCGGGCGAAGCATTATATCAAGGACGAACCGGAAAATCAGTGAAAGCAGGAGGCTGGATTGCCGGCCACTGACCCGCATCTTTAGGGATGCGGTTTATATAGCTTTACGGCCGATCGACTGTACCAGGAATGGTATCGCCGGTCGGCCGTTTTTCGTATACTCATTCAGGGATTTTTGGGTCGGTTATCAAATCACATCCTCAGGGTGCTCAGTACGCTTATTATCGGACGAAAGTGGTTTTCATTCTAGAGAAGGGGGAGGGTTCTGCTTGAATCATCATCCTGAATATGTTAGAGTGGATGCAACGCATAAGAAGTGATCAAATATATAATATGGATGTCCAGGTCAAAAGTCGTTTTGCAGCGTCCAATTGGCCATGAAAGACGCGGGAAACCGGATCCAGCACTGCTTATGATGTTGGGCGTTTCCCCACCGCTATAAACATACTCGTGGACAATTACATTTGACCCGAGCGTCATAAGTATGTTGATGCGTTGTTCCTGAGACCTGATTGGCGTTTTTAGGTGTCTAGATGGACTTTTGGCACAACCATCAATATTCCCACAGAAGGAAAGTTTTGCATGATGAAATCTGTGAATCGTCGTCGTTTTATTAAAGGGGCCCTGGCATCGTCCGCTTTGGGCATCGCCCCGTTCAATATTCTCAAAGCAGGTCCGTCACCGAATAGCAAACTCAATATCGCCTGTATCGGCGTTGGGGGTCAGGGTTCGGGTAATGCCGATTACCTTACCAGGAGTAACAATGTTATTGCCTTGTGTGATGTGGATGAGGTCTGGCATAAGCGGAGCATTCGGGGGCATAAACGCCTGCACAATATAAAGCTCTGGAAAGACTACCGGGTGATGTTTGATAAGATAGGCAAGGAGATTGATGCTGTTTTGGTGGCAACGCCGGAGCATTCCCATTTTGCAATTTCCATGCATGCCATTCGGCATGGTAAGCACGTGTATTGCCAGAAGCCGCTCTGTCATACTGTCAATGAGGTGCGTCTGCTGACCGAAGAAGCCGCCAGATATAAGGATATTGTGACTCAAATGGGGCATCAGGGGCATTCGACCGAAAGTTCTGCCATGCTGAGGGACTGGGGGCTGGCCGATTCAGTTGGCGATATCAAAGAAGTTCACGCCTACTCCCGGAAGAATTACTGGACCGATAGGCCCCTGGTAAAGGGCAGTGTCGTGCCGGAAACACTCGACTGGGATCTGTATTTGAACCGTGCGGGCGCTATTCCTTTTAGTGATAGTTATATGAATCGCGAATGGATCCGATACAGCCATTTTAGTGGTGCCGTTGGTGATATGGCCGCGCACATTCTTGACCCGGCCTATTATGCCCTGGACCTTCGCGTGCCGCTCAGTGTGCATGCCCAGGTCAACACCCCGGCCAGTCCCGTTTCTTTGCCGAGGTCTGGCGTTATTACCTGGGAGTTCGCCGCCCGGGGTAAAAAGCCACCGGTCACTGTGAAATACTACCTGGGGGGTGATATTGATTTTCCCCATCCGAAGCATCTGGAAAAAGATCGCCGGGGTATAACCAGCGGGTCTGTTTTAGTTGGCGAACACGCCTCCATTATGGCCGGCAGTCACAGTCAGGGGGCCCGGATCATTCCGGAAGTTGTCATGAAAGAGACACCCCGGCCACCCAGGGCGGCATTTCGCTGCAAGGGAAAAACCCACCTGGATAACTGGACTCTTGCCTGTAAGGGTGAAGATACCGCCATGTCGCCCTTTGACTATGCCGGTCCCTTATCGGAAATAATTGTTTTGGGTGATATTGCCCTCCTGCATCCGGGTGAGACTTTACTCTGGGATTCAAAAAACATGAAAATCACCAATAACGAGGCCGCCAATAACAGCCTTTTCATGAGACGTCTGGGACCCCGGGATGGGATGGGCTGGTATTAGTGAACGAAATTTTCTGCGTCAAAAGTTAATCTACTT
>JAIPFO010000206.1 GCA_021736565.1 Phycisphaerae bacterium
TATTGACTCAGATCGAAGAAGCGGCCGACAAGCGAGTTCCCGAACCCGGGGCCGCCCGGCAGAAGGTGTTTGATCAACTGCTGGCGGTTACGGTGGATACACTGTATCAGGAGACATTGCGAGCAGTCTTTGGTAGTGCCGATGAGGTGTTTGACCTGCCGAGCACTAAAGGCAAAAATACCGAGGTGCGTGTATTTATGAGCCGGGACGCGACTTTGGCGCCTAAGGCGGATAAGGCTGGGGATAAGGCCAGCGGATGATTAAACAATCGATGAGATTGTAATAGAGATTTTAAAACGAGAATATATATACAGGATAACGCGAGATGGCTGGACATAAAATACATAATTTAACAGATAGCGAAGTAGGCCCAGACGGCCAGAAGACTCAGGCCCGAACGACCAAAGTGAGCTGGAGTCTGCTGGGAACCCTTATGGGGGGGGCCCTTCTAATTAATAGCATCATTGCCGAACATATCAGTATATTCAGCAGCGACCATGCTGAGCTTCTGGCGATGGTCGGTGCGCTGTTGCTTGGGCTGCCGGTGATTATCAATGCGTTTAACTGTTTGATCAAGGGGCATAACCACATGGATGAGCTTGTGGCCCTGGCGATTATCGCGGCATTTGCCACCAAGCAATATCATGAAGCCGGCATCGTGGCCTTCTTTATGCTGCTGGCGGAACTGGTCGAAACGCGAACGGCCCTGGGGGCTCGTGCCTCCATTGAGTCCTTGATCAAGATCACCCCCACGAATGCTCACCTGCTGAGTTCCGATGGGAGTGAAACAGAAATTGAAGCCAACCAGTTACAGGCCGGCCAGGTCATTCGTGTGCGGCCCGGTGATAATATCCCCGCCGACGGTAAGGTGGCCAGTGGCCTTTCCACGGTGAATCAGGCGACCATTACCGGTGAATCGGTGCCCGTGGATAAAACGGTGGGCGAGACGGTTTTTGCCGGAACCACCAACCTTACCGGTGTGCTGGATGTTGAGGTCGTTACCGCCGGTAGCGAAACAACCCTGGGTAAAGTTCAATCGCTGATCTTGCAGGCCGAAGGAACCCGCATCCCGATCATGCGAATTATCGATAAGTATATTAAATGGTACACCCCGACGGTATTGATGATCGCCGGTTTGATCTTTGCCTTTACCGGCAATGTGAACAATGCCATTGCGGCGCTGATCATTTCCTGTCCGTGTGCGATTATTCTGGCGACCCCCACCGCGATGGTGGCGGCGTTGAGTTGTGCGGCCCGATTGGGAATTCTGATCAAGAATGTATCGAACCTGGAATCAGCCGGACGGCTCACGGCCATGGTATTTGATAAAACCGGTACCCTCACCACCGGGCAGCTGGCGGTCACCCGCCTGACCCCGATCAAAGGTGTTGACCCCACGGAGATGCTATCCCAGGCGGCGGCCCTGGAGCAATACAGTAAGCACCCCGCGGCTCGGGCCCTGATGGATGTCGCCGGTAAGGCCCGGCTGGCATTGATTAAGCCCGAAGGATTTGAAGAAGTACCCGGCCTGGGGGTCATGGGAACCGTTAATGGTAAGAAAATCATGGTTGGCCGGGAGACCTGGCTGGCGGCTAAAGGTGTGGATATGTCCACGCTGGAGAGTGAAGAGTTGGATGCCCCTGAAGGGTTGAGTTTGCTCTATGTGGCCCAGGATTCCCGGTGTATCGGTTGGGTGGGGATGGAAGACCGTACGCGTGAGCAGGCCAGCGCAGCGATTACAGACCTGGGCGACCTGGGCATTAAACGATTGGTCATGGTCACCGGGGACCGACTGGCAGTGGCTAAACGCGTGGCCGCTGAGATGGGCTGTACCGAAGTGAAGGCTGAATGCCTGCCGCATGAGAAATTGCACCTGGTACACCAGCTTCAAGGTGAAGGCCACCGGGTCGCGGTCGTCGGTGACGGCGTGAATGACGCCCCGGCATTGGCCGCGGGTGACTTGGGGATCGCGATGGGGGCCGCCGGTAGTGACGTGGCGATTAACAGTGCGTCGATTGCCCTGATGAATAATGAATTGGATCGACTGGCTTTCCTGGTGCGTCTGTCACGATTGACCCGGCGCGTTGTTGTCCAGAACCTTTCCTTTGGTGTGGTATTTATAGTTATTGGGCTCATTCTGGCGGCCCGCAGTGAATTGCCCGCGATATTTGCGGCAGTATTTCATCTGCTCAGTTCGCTGGTCATCGTTTTTAACAGTGCCCGATTGGTGCGATTCGGCGAAGAGTTAACCCACCATGAAGCACTCATTCAACAGTTGCCGGCCGATACAGATTCCGGCAAAACATACCAAAATGATGGCCCCGAAGGCGAGGCCGCAGTGGCGTTTAATTGACCATTGACAAACGAGTAAACTATTATGACAAACACATCAGGTAATCCGGTGATTCAAACGGCCGGGCTGACGAAAATATTTCGCGATTTCTGGGGCCACCAGAAGGTCATCGCGGTCGATCAGCTCGACCTTGAAGTTTTTCCTCATGAAGTATTCGGCCTTCTGGGCCCCAACGGTTCCGGCAAGAGCACAACGATAAAAATGCTGCTGGGGCTTTTGTTTACCAGTAAAGGCTGGGCGAAGGTCCTGGGCGAAAATCCCGGTGATGTCAAGACCAATGCCCGCATCGGCTATCTGCCGGAAGAATCATATCTCTATCCGTTTCTCAACGCCCGCGAGACGCTGGATTTTTATGGTCGTTTGTTTGGCTTGACCCGTCATCAGCGAAAGCAGCGGACCGACAGCCTGCTGGATATGGTGGGGTTGGGGGCGGTCTCGCGTCGGCCGATCGGTGAATTTTCAAAGGGGATGACCCGGCGTATCGGGTTGGCCCAGGCGTTGATCAATGACCCGGACCTGCTGATCCTGGACGAGCCGACCTCGGGGATGGACCCCATCGGGACCCGTCAGATCAAGGACTTGATCAGGGAGCTGGGTCAGCGGGGAAAATCAGTTTTACTATGCAGCCATCTCATGGCAGATGTCGAAGATGTCTGTGATCGGATCTGTATCTTGTATGGCGGGAAGGTGCAGTCGCAGGGGCAGGTCAGCGAACTGCTCAAGCGCAGCGAAATCACCCAGATCAATTGTAACAGGCTTTCAAAGCAGGCGATAGAAAAAATCGAGGGGGTTATAAAACAAGAATGCCCCAATTCCAGTATCGAAGTGCTCAATCCGCAGGATCGTTTGGAAGATTATTTCCTGCGGACGGTTGAGATCGCCCAGGCCGCGGCAATAGCAACTTCGGGAGCGACGATGGGGGCAGGGGCCAGCGATTTTCTGACCAGTGGTGTTACCCAGACCGATGATGCCGGAACTGTGATTGAACAGTTGCTGGGCGATACACAAAAAACTGCGGATAAGAAGGCCGCCCAATTAGAAGCGACCAAACGAATCGAAGTGGAAAAAGTGGAGAAAGCGGATCTCGGGCGTCGGGAGGTCATTGATTCCCTCATCAAAACCACTGAACCTGTTGGACCATTGAAGTCCAAAAAGGACGACGATCGGACCTCTCCGGCGGTGCCGCTCGAGCCGGTCAATCCGGTGCCCTCCCCAGGGGCCGTAGATCATTCTGTGATTGACGGGCTGCTTTCTAATGACCCGACGAAAAAAAAGACCAACGAGAAGTCTTCGCATAATAAAGATCAGGACCCATCATCATGACCGACCATCATTCCATCTGGGCGATAGCACGCAACCTGGTACGTGAGATAGTCCGTATGAGGGCGCTGATGTTCATGCTAGTCCTGTTAACGGCAAGTTTTACCTTTCTGTTCGCATGGTGGCTGCATGCCAGCCCCGGGAGAGGCGATCAAAAGGTTCAGACTTTTTTGAGTTATAGCCTTAGTGGACTTTGGGCGATGCTGTCACTGTTGACCGTCTTTGTGGGGGCTGGGACGATCGCTCGCGATATTAAACGCAAGGAAATTTTCACAATAGCCACCAAGCCCATCAGTCGCAGCGGGTACTTGCTGGGGAAATTCCTGGGGATGGCCTTGGTGAACCTTCTTTTATTAGCGGTCACCAGTGGAGCCGTTTATGGGATCGCGCGTGTCATGCGGCATACCGAGCCTCAGAATGATTTTGAGCGGGATCGTATGGAGGAGTTGGTTTTTATTGCCCGAACCGAGGTCCTGCCGCAGATCGATATGGTCGCGGTAGAGACGGAAGTCAAAGAGCGGGTCGAAAAACTGGTTCAGCAGCAAATCAACGAACGCCCTGAATTTAAGAATGAACCTGAGAATCTTACCGCGATGCGAAATTCGTTAGCGAAAGATATCAGCAAGCAAGTCATGCTCAAAAAAACCGCCGTTTCGCCCGGTGGCCATATTGTCTGGCATTTTAAGGATGTGAGGCCGCAAACAAACCAGGGTAACATTTACATTCGTTATAAACAGGATGTTTCTCGAAATACCGATTCGCTGGCGACTTCAGGAAAATGGATGTATGGTCCCATGGAAAATGTCCTTTATGACGGGGAGCCTGTGGTTCGATATGGCGAGGTGATTCGGACGGTGCATGAATTCCCCATTCCGGCCAGTGCGGTCTCAGCCTCCGGGGATTTGTATGTTAGCTTTGAAAATCCTCCGATGGCCAATGAGGGCGTATCAATTATATTCCCGCCGGATACCGGCGTGCAGGTTCTCTATGTGGCCGGTAGTTTTGAAATGAACTTTTTACGCACGCTGGCGGTGATGTATTTACGGCTGATTTTCCTGGCAATTCTGGCGATGGCCCTGGGCGCGTGGGTGAGTTTCCCCGTGGCGATCCTGGTGATCCTGGTGGTTTATGTTTTTGGAATTGCCAGTGGTTTCATTATGGGGTCGCTTGAATTTGACGCATCCAATACGCTGGCACTTGTCAATACGATGATCATGAAATTCATCCCGAAGTTATCCCTTTATGACCCCATCCCCGAAATTGAAAAGGGCCGTTTGGTCTCCGGTGATATGCTGGTCGATTGCATGACCTTTATGGTTCTGTTTAAAGGTGGAATTGTCGCCCTGATGGGCTACCTGGTTTTCAAATTCCGTGAACTGGCACGGGTTATTGTATAAAGTCGGATTGTATGGGGGACTGATTGCCCCGGCGGTTTAAACCGGCTTTAGTTGACTGAAAAGTTACGACGCTAAGAGAAATAGTTAAAAATGCCAAAAAAATTCTGGTCAACATTATTTATCCTTTTATTGGGCGTGGGACTCCTGGGCTTGGCGGCGACACGGTTGGGACCGGTTAATGCGTTGCGGGGTGACTATGAGCTGGAGAACACGGACCCTTTTGCCAATAGTGAAGAAGCGGTCGAACTGCGAATTCCGATGGTGGCCTTATCGGCATTTCGAACCCTGGCGATAGATTATCTCTGGATCCGTGCCGATGAACTACAGATGGAAGGGCAATATTTTGACTCCTTGCACATGGCCAGGCTTATCTGTAAATTGCAGCCCCAATTGCCCTCTGTCTGGGAATTTCAGGCCTGGAACATGGCTTATAATATCTCGGTGGCCATGCCGATTCCCGAAGAACGATGGGAGTGGGTGCGGGCAGGTTTTGAGCTGTTGCGTGATGAAGGGCTCAAGTTCAATCCCGAAAGCTATAAAATACACCATTACCTGGCCTGGATATTTCAGCATAAAATTGGCGGGATCACCGACGACCATCACCGCTATTACAAGCGACGAATGGCCGAGGAACTCTCACCCTACCTGACCCCGATCTACGTTCCTATGATGTATAAGGGGATCTATGAGGATATTGAAGTGATGGCCCAGATGCCAAACGACTGGGCGAAGATATTGGCGAACCCGAAAGTCGCCCAACTCGTTGAGAAGATCAAACAGGTCGAACCGAAGTTCACCAGCGATAAAAAAATGCGCGACGGGCTGTTTTCGCTCAGGTTGAAGCCGGGGGAGTTTTCAGCGGAACTTAAAACACTCATCGGTGCTAATATAGAAAATCCGGCATTTCAAATTGTTGACTGGTTTATACGGGCAGAGGCCTTGAAAAGAGATTGGAATTTAGACCCGGCATTGATGCACAAAATAAATTTTGCATATGGCCCCAAGGATTTTTCCAATGAAAGCAAACATTATTCACTCGATTGGCGAACCCCTTATGTCCACGCTATTTACTGGGCAATGCACGGCCTGCAGTTTTCCGAAGGCGAGCTTTCGTTTGATACCTTGAAGTTGAAACGTGTAGTATATCACAGCCTTCAGGATTTGTATTACTACGGCAATCTCCAGGTGTTGCCGATTCAGACGCATGTGAGTCAACGTAAAAAGGGACAGGAACTGATAGATGCCCCCGAGGAGATCGGCCTGATGGTCTTTAATAGTCAGGATCTGCGGATGTTTCCTATCGCCTATCAGGCAACGTTGGATTTACTGTTGTCCTATACCAGTCGGGGGGAAAAAATTCCCGGTGGTGTTGGACATGGCTCTGCGAATTTGTGCCGGTCAGGGATCGAGAGCCTTTACCTGGCGGGCCATGTCGATCATGCGCAGCGGTACTATAACCATCTCAAAAAAATCGCCCCGGATAATAAGGACTATCAACAGCCCCTGGTCGATTTTGTCAGGATGGAGATGCGGGAAGAAATACAAAATATCTCGCCCAAGAATGCGGCGAATTATATGCTTGATTACCTGCGAAGAAGTTATGCCAGTTTCGCGGTAGGCGATGATGATAATTCTTATTTGTATGAAGCGTACGCCACGCAGGTTCATGAAGAATTTCTCAAACAATTCCCGGATGAAGAAGACAGGATCAATCGAACATCACTCAGGCCGTTTGATGAAATGCGATGGAGGGCCTTGATGGATTTCTTGAACGACCAGATGGTCAACCCGGCGATTAAAAATACATTTTTAGGGC
>JAIPFO010000207.1 GCA_021736565.1 Phycisphaerae bacterium
AAGCTGATTGATGGGGCGGCCATGACGGTGTCGGTGGACCAAACGACATCCGCGCAGACCGGTATTGCCTATCTTTCAGGTGCGTCGGTTTCAACGACGGCCTTAAGCATTCAGATCGGATCCTCTCGTGGTAATACCGAGCTGACCTTTGCGGCCGGCACAACGCAGGCTAATATTGCAACCGCGGTGAATGCCGTTAAAGAAGTCACGGGTGTTTCCGGGACCGTTTCGGGTGGCGTTGTCAAGCTTAATAGTGTTGACTTTGGCACCGATTCCTATGTCAGTGTTGAAATACTCAGCGGCCAGCAAACGGGTACGGGTATTCATGTCAATACGGATGCTGCGGGTACGAGCAGTTCGAGTGTTAAGGATTACGGTGTCAATATTGAGGCGACGGTTAATGGTACTTCGGCGACCGGGTCTGGTAAGAAGTTGACCATTCGTACGGCTATGCTGGATGCTGAAATTGATTTATCGAATACTCAGGCGATGTCCACATCGGCGACCACTTTCAATATTACTGGTGGCGGTGCTGATTTTGCATTGGGCGCTAAAGTGGACGCCATTGGTTTGGAGTCGATCGGATTACAGAATGTCACCACGACCGCATTGGGTAATGCGACAGATGGTTACCTCAATACACTCAAGAGTGGCGGCGACCAGGCCTTGAGTGGTAATAACCTTTACACCGCACAGAACATTGTCAGTGACGCGATCAAAGATGTCGCTTCGATGCGTGGTCGTTTGGGTTCATTCCAGAAGAACACGCTTGAAAAGACGATCAGTTCCCTGGAAGTGACTAAAGAAAATCTGTATGCGGCAGAATCGGCGATTCGGGATACCGACTTTGCGACTGAGACGTCCAGGTTGACCCGGTCTCAGATTCTCGTGCAGGCTTCGACCAATGTTTTGGCCCAAGCCAATCGTTCTCCACAAACCGTTCTGTCCCTGTTGGGATAGTTTGATGTTATTTTCTGTTTAAATAAAAAAAACTCTCTGGCGGGCTCTTTTGTCTGCCAGAGAGTTTTTGTTTATACGGATATTAAATAAGTTGGCAGCGTCATAAGTGCTTTGGCGCGATGATAACGTCGGTTTCAAAACGGGCGTGATTTATGAGGATGCCCGTGGTAACCTGTCGGGTCGACTGTATTTTGATGGCCAGGGCGGGTCAGGCTGGTATGCCAATTCCTTCAAGTTTTTCATGCAATATTTTGAGTTCATCGAGGAACTTATGCTGTGTTTCTTCGACAAATTCGTTGGCCAGCTGTCGGTAGTATTCGATTCCATTGAGGAGGTTTTTCTTGACCTCGCCAAAGTATTTCGGCGTACGGTGAGAAAGTTCCAGTCGGTATTTTTCCAGTTCTTTGCAAAAATTTTCGATATAGATCGCCAGTTCCGTGACGAACATATGGGGCCGGTCAGGATTGGTCATCAGTGAGAGGCGTCCATAGATATGGCTTACCATTTCTTCCAGGGAAGCGGTTTTCGAGAAGTTGACAATGTTGGGGCCACAGCAAACGGTCGGTGTGGCATCGGGTTCAATGCCATGCATGATCTTGACCGACCCTCCCAGTTCATGGCAGATACAGCATTTGATCAATACATCTTCTTTGACCGCGGCCATTTGCTCGTCGTTCAGCCCTTCATGGGGCAGGTTTTCGAGTTTTTGTTTTTGGTAATGTCGCGAGGCCAGGCAGATCGGGGCCTCGGTAAATTCTGAATTTGTTACGGCGTGCCCCTTTGGACATGCCGAACCGGGTTTCCCTGCTTTTATACGGGTTAAACGAGCGATTTCACTGGCAGAATTTCTCAAATTCCAGTATAGGACGCTCAATGGCGAGCTGTCGCTGAGGTACACATCCTCTTTGCCGGCGGCCACCAGTTTGTCCAGATGGGTCTTATCGACGTTGGCGACTTCCGGGACCAGCATAAACGGCGTGCACCAGCCGGTGCCGTCGACGTTGTAATATTTCAACAGGAATTCATTTTCATCGGTAGTGCCAATGCCGCCCTGGACGGTAATACAAACCTTATTGGGCTCCTTGACGATGGTTCTGCCTTCTTTTTCCAGGCCTTTGAGGTAGATTGGATGAAGCATGTTGATCAGTTCGGTACGTCGGACTTTAAATTCTTCGAGAATCGGCCCCATGAGTTCACCGTTGGTGGCAAAGGCGTGTCCCCCGCAATTGAGGCCGGATTCGATACGGAATTCTGATATCCATATGCCCTTTTTCGCCAGGAATTTACCCTGGATTATTGCTGAACGGTAATCGCTGACCTTTAATGTGATCCTTTTTTTGAAAGAACCATTTTCATCGGGGAAGAAATCGTCGAATTGTCCGATGTAGCTGTACAAGCGTGGATTCATCCCGGCTGATAATACCAGTGAGGATTTGAGCGTACTGTTGGCATACCCGCGAAGTGCGGCCATGGCATCGCTATATTCCGCCGACAGTTTTTCGCCGTTACGGTAAATCGCCCGGTCGAGTTTGGTCATGATATTTACGTCAATACTGCCCGGTGTCGCCTGAGTCCTCAATATTTGCTGCATTTGGGCCTTCTGGGTGGAATCCGTTGTGGCCAGCATTTCCTGGTAGCTCTGTTTTAAAGGCGAATCCGGCAGCATATCAAAGTAGCGGGTGATTTGGCTGCCTGGTTCAAAGGGGGCGTTTTGCAGGTCTGTGACTTGCTTTTGGATCATCTCACCCAGCAGGTCCAGGTAGGCGGTAATTCGAAGTGCCCGGGCATTCTCCTGGCGGCCGGTGATTTCGGAATAAGGTAGGCCCTCTTGTTTGCAATAAAACGCTCGCATCTGCTCGATCAGGGTGTCATCGACTAGCGATATGACGGAAGAAATGCCATATTTAGCGATTCTTAGCGGGGTATCAATAGTAAATCCTGTTCCCATCACGGGAATATGAAAGGTATGAGGGCGTTGAGGGCAAGAAGTTGTCATTTTTTTTTCCTATAGGCAACCTGGTTCGCTCAAGACCAGATCACTATTATATCCAAACATAATGAGCGGTATGTATTCTATATAGAAAGCCTGTAAATGTCAAAGGATGAAAATAACAAATCCTGAGCAGAAAATGCATATTATCAAATTGCATTAAGGGTAGATTCGTGCTTTTTTATTGTGATCGATTTATCGAGAAGCCGCCACAGGGCTGTTCGAGTGCATTGCGAATTATTTTTTTAATCTTTCCGGGATGGCATTCGAAAGTGTTATTGGTTCATTTTGTACGGTAAAGTCATTCTGGTAAAGGACTTAACGTGTAAGAAAGTGCGGCAGTTTCCATTAAGTAACCCTGGGAAAAAGGGGTGATTTTCGTATATTGACGCCAGCGTCGTCCGTTTTTTTCATCCTCACCCTAACGATCATGATTCTCTTTTGGTCGCTATCTGGTCGGCTGTTACCGCCAGGATTATGATTGCCCCGACGACGACCAGCTGTACATTGGCCTCAACTTTTAACATGGTCAGGCCATTGCGTAAAAATTGTATCAATAGTGTACCGACGATAGTGCCGAGTATGGAGCCCCGGCCTCCACTGGGGGAGCAGCCGCCGATAATAACGGCAGCGATAATATCCAATTCAAGCATCAGGCCTGCTGTCGGCTGGGGGCCACTGGCCCGGCTGGTAATGATCATAGCGGCCAGGCCAGTGGGCGCACCTGTCATCGTATAGGTCGCAACCAGGACACCTTTGACATTTACTCCGGCATGAAAAGCCGTTTGGACATTGGAACCGATCGCATAAGTGTAACGGCCAAAGCGGGTATATTTCAGGATAAACCCGGCAATCAGCAGGACGATAATCATCAGGAGCACCGAGGATGGGATATGAAATGAAGATAAAATGGTGACCTCTCCCATGTCCAGCCATTCATAATCGCTCACGGCGTAAGATTTGCTGTGGTTCATCAGGTAGGAGGCCCCCCGGAAGATACTCATCGCCCCAAGCGTTACTATAAAAGGTGCCAGTTTCAATCGGGTAATTAACATGCCATTGGCCAGTCCACAAAGACCGCCAGCGAGGATACTGCTCATCGTCCCGGCCATCATGGCGATCGCTGTTAATTCAACCGGTTTGCCGCCTGCGATCTGTTCCCAGGTTCCCCCGCTGATCAGCAGCATTGTCAGTGAGCCGATCATGCCGCAAAATGCCAACAAGGACCCGACGGACAGGTCAATGCCGGCAGTGATAATGACATAAGTCATCCCGGCAGCGATAATCATATTTGGGGTCGATCGCATGAGTACGTTCTGGAAATTCCTGAATGTCAGGAAATTACCTGATGTATCAAGAATCGACCATAACACAATCACAAAGATTAATGAAAAAAACGGCAGTAGTTGTTTGGCTAATCTTCCCATTCTATTCCTCCACAGCGGCCAAGTGCATTACTTTTTCAGGCGTGGTCTCTTGGGTTTTCAGGTCGCCCACTAATCGCCCTCTTCGCATGACCAGGATACGATCACAGACACCAAATAATTCGGGTAATTCTGAAGAAATAAACAGAATGGCCTTGTTCTCGGCGGCCAGTTCGTTTAACAAGTGATAAATTTCTTTCTTAGCGCCTATGTCAATTCCACGGGTTGGTTCGTCAAAGATCATGAACTCAGAATTTGCCATCAGCCATCGGCCGACGAGTATCTTCTGTTGATTTCCGCCAGAAAGCGAATTGGCCGGAGCGTTCGGATGAGACCATTTTACCGACACCTTCTGTCCGAACTTTTCACATAACTGTCTTTCTTTTGACAATTTGAGAAAATATTTCATATTAATTTGTGTGTAATTAGGAAGTGTCATGTTCCAGCTGCACGGTAAAATCGTACACAAACCCGAGCGTTTTCGATCTTCGGTTAACAGGGCGATACCCTTTTTGATGGCATCGGAGGGATGTTTGATCTTAACCGGTTTATTGTCCAGTTTCATATGGCCGGCAGTTAACTGCTGGAGACCGAATATGGTTCTTGCCACTTCTGTGCGTCCGGCTCCGACCAGGCCTGCCATGCCAACGATCTCACCCCGACGCACGTCAAAGGACACCTCTTGGACACCTTCATTACTTTTTAAGCCTATCGCCTGGAAATAGATCTCTCCAATTTTTGTGTGACGCGGCGGGAAAAAATCATCCAGTTCCCTGCCGACCATGTGCTTTACAATGGTTGAGATATTCATATCGGCCAGACTGCCGGTCGCGACAATCTCGCCATCACGCAATACGCTGATATCGTCGGCAAGTTGAATAACTTCCTCCATGCGATGGGAGATGTAGATGATCGTCAGCCCTTGGGTTCTCAGGTCTTTTACGATCTTAAAAAGTCTTTGGGCTTCGGATTCCGTAAGGGACGACGTTGGTTCATCCATGACGATAATTTTTGCTTTACGCATTAACGCTTTGAGGAGTTCCACGATCTGGCATTGTCCGAGAGTGAGCGATTTGATCATCGCGGTGGGCTGAATGTCAAAGCCATTTTGTCGGCACAACTCAGCGGTTCTGCTGATCATTTCTCTACGGTTGACCACCAGCGGTATGCGTGAGATGAGTTCGTTGCCCAGGAAGATATTTTCATAGACCGTCAAATCTTCAGCGAGGTCAAGTTCCTGATACAACATCGAGATACCGGCATCCAGCGCCTGGCCGGGATTTTTAAATTCTATTTCCCGGTCATCCATGACGATCTTTCCGCCATCGGGCTGATACACCCCGGAAAGGATTTTCATCAGAGTGGATTTTCCGGCACCATTTTCACCGCAAAGGGCATGGACGGTTCCCGGCCTGGTCGAGAAAGTCGCATTCTTCAAAGCCGTTACCGGTCCGAAGACTTTAAGGATCTTCTCCATGTGGAGCTGGCCCGTTTGTGGCGTCATTATTACAGTCCCAGCGCTGCAGGATATTTTTCTTTCATTTCGGCAAGGTTTTCCTTGTCCACGATCCAGCTTTCCACCGCCTGTTTCTTTTGAAAAGTTTTCCCTTCAATTGCACCGATAATAGCCTTTACCCCCTGAAACCCAATCTCAAAGGGGTTTTGTACGATCAGCGCTTCAAGGTCACCATCTTGAAGGCCCTTGAGTAAGATCGGGTCAGAATCAAAACCGACCATGGTTACTTTATCGCCCATATCCTGGCTCTTCAAGGCTTTATAAGCCCCAATAGAGCTTGTTAGATTAACGGCAAATATTCCGGTAACGTCTTTGTTGTTCATCAGCATGTCGACGGTTTTCTGGCGGGCATTTTCAACGTCTCCCATTGTGTATTGCTCGTCGAGAATCTTGATCTCGGGAAACTCTTTGGCGATCGTCTCTTTAAATCCGACGGTTCGGGCATCTGTTGAAGCGGAATTTTGAACGAATTTTGTCAGTATAATATTCCCTTTGCCGCCCATGGCCTTGCCAAGTCGTTGAGCGGCATTGGCCCCCCCTTTATGATTATCCGTCGCGATAAACGTGATATAATCAGCTTGATCGGCATCCACTGCTGAGTCGATGATCACACAGGGGATGCCGGCATTTTTGATCTTTTTTACCGAGCGGGCCAGCGCCTGGAAATCATTAGGGCCCAGGACGATCCCTGCGACCTGCTGAACAATGGCATCATCAACGACCTGGATCTGTCTTTCGCGGTCCGTTTCCTGCTGGGGGCCGTCCCAGACGATATTATAATCTGTACCTTCGACGGCCTTTTTAGCGCCATCATGCACAACTTCCCACCAGGTTGACCCTGTGCCTTTGGGGATCACGAAAATATCTTTCTTTTTGT
Source organism: Phycisphaerae bacterium (assembly GCA_021736565.1). Taxonomy (GTDB): domain Bacteria; phylum Planctomycetota; class Phycisphaerae; order Sedimentisphaerales; family SM23-30; genus JAIPFO01. The sequence goes on from JAIPFO010000207.1 coordinate 6,768, forward strand.
CAGCACCTTCTTTTTTTGTGCATGAAACAAATAGAACGGCCATAGCGATTGCCAGAATTGAAATAATTACATTCCTTGGTTTCATACCTGATGTCTCCATAGCTTTAGGT
>JAIPFO010000208.1 GCA_021736565.1 Phycisphaerae bacterium
AACATTTGGTTGAGTTCGTTTTGTTTTGCATTCTTGTGGGGGGCGTTGGTGAGGAAAAAAGCGCCCGCGGCGATGCCGTTAAGCAGGTAGGGGGCGGGAGCGTTGGTACTGGAGAAGTAGAGGAAGATTTTAGCGCTGTTGTAGAGCTGGTTCATGCCGTTGGTGTCTGGAATTTCGCCGGCGTGGAGGTCTCGGAGGGGTGACTGGTGCCAGGCGGTGGTATCACTTATGGTTTTGCCGGGCGTGGGTGGTGTCCAGAGCCGCAGGTCGATATTTTCTTTTTTGAGGGCATGGCCATAGGAATCGACCACGATGGTGTCGCCGAGGTAATTCTGCAGGAGGGTGGTGAAGTAGTTGAGGATATCGTCCTGGCCCAAGCGAACGCCGCAGCGTTGGGCGTGGGCGAGGCAGGATTTGGCATTATCGTAATGATAGTCCTGGGGTTTGCGTTGGATCTCCTGGATAATGGCCTGCCAGAGTTTTTTATAGGAGTCGAGTTTGACATTATAATCTTCGGGGTCGCTACTGGCGCGATAGGTGACCAGGGCGACGTCACTGGCATATTTATTTTCAGGGGCGGGGGCGGCCGGGCAGGGGTGGAACAACTGGTGATTGGCGGCCAGGGGGAGGGGTATGACCTGTTCGGCGGGGACATTGTGGCGGGTTAGCCTATTGACCTGTTGCTGATCGGCGGGGAAGAGCAGGTCAATTTTTCGTATGTTTTCGGCGGCTTGTTGATAAAGGGAATCGTCTGGATGTCGCAGGAGGGTGACGCAGGGGACATTTTCCGGGGGTTTGGGTGAAATATTTTTTGCCAGGGTATCGACCAACAGGATCATGTGGGGTTTGAAGGTGTTCAGTCGGTCGAGTTGTGCATGGATGGAGACGGCATTGGGCTTATCCAGGGTGAGCCAGTCGGTTTGTGCGCCGATTTGCCGGAACCCGTCGAGGATATCTCGGCTGGTAAAGACATCGGTGGTTGAATAGGTGTTGGTGCAATTGGCGATGCGTAGCTTCTGGCGATGGTTCGCGTCGCAAAGGGTGCGGGTTTCGGCGAGGTGTTCCTTGTTGAAAAGGTGTTCTTGCTGATCGAATAATATTCCGGCATGGTGGGCATTCTGGTCGGCCAGATGGTCCATAGCACAGGTGATCTTTTTGGCATATTCCCGATTGGCATTGATATCGAGCCAGGTCCATGCGATGGCCTTATCGATCGCGTTATAGCCGGGTGCGTTCAGGAAGAATTCGGTGAGTAATGTCGTGGGTTCGGGGCCGATGAGGATGACCATTTTTCCATTGAGCAACTCGTCGGTAAAGTCGTGCAATTGGAAGGCCAGGTTGAGGTGCAATGGGTTTTTTTCGGTCACAAACAGCGCCTGATGCCGGGATAATCCGCTTAGGAGTGCCCGGGCGTCATAGCCATTGGCGATACCGTTCATGGCGACATTGCCATGGCTGAGTGCGAATTTATCGAGATTGCACTGCGCGGTGAGGTTTGGAGTACTGCTGTAGCCCAGCGGGACCGGGGGATGGTCCGGGGCGGTGATGTAAAATGTCATTGTCCCATCGCGTGCGACGGTGGGCTGTACCGTCCCGGGGCGAGTGGCCCCTGCGATGGTTTCGGCGACAGAATTACCGTTGAGCCTCTGCTGGCAGGGCGCCTTTCGCAGGGCGTTCAGATTGGCATTGAGCAGTTTTTTAAAGGGCCAGTGCGTGAGAAGGTTATCGACGTAGCGTTCGTCCAGATTGAAAAATTCTTCCAGATCGACCTGGGGGTATGAATTGGCGGTATGGGTCGCTGGACGACTATTTTTATTATTGGGTATCATTATAAAACTGGGAGGTTCAGGGGAATTTTATTTGAACGGAGGTGTGGCCGAATTCCTGGAGGCGGTTTGTTTTGATCTTTATATCGCAGGGGTTACAGAATCCGAAGCAATCGCAGGGGCGATAGATATCATTTAGCTGGAAGTCGGGGTCGAGGATGTGTCCGACGGGCTCGGATTGCTGGTAGAGGTCATGATGGCATCGGTAGACATGGCCGCTGGAGCCGATTAATAATTCCGTCGTTCGGCACATGACCTGAGCGGGCAGTTTTTTGGCCGTCATATCGCAGGCCTCGGGGTATTTGTATTGGCCGTAAAGTTTGCCGTCAATACATCCGAGGAATTCCTTGGTGCGAAAGTCGATCTCTTCATCGGTGGCGCGTTTCAGCGCGGCCAGCACGTCCTGTTTCTGGTCGGGGTGGAGGACGCCAAAAAGGCCAATGGAAAATCCGGCCTTTTGGAGTTTATGCGTTTTTTCAAAGATCTCATCGACGGAGACCTGGCTGGGATGATAGCTGACCCGAATAGAGGCGTAGGGTGCTTTGCGTCGCAAGCGATCGGGATTGACCTTATCGATCATTTCATCGACATCGAAGGACAAATTGGTGAGGATATCGATTCGCTGGGTCTGGGGCAATTCGTTGATAATATCGTAGAATCCTGGATGACAACTGGGCTCGCCGCCTTGAAAGGTTATGGGGACATCGCCGCGTTTTCGTGTCAGGTTTTTAATTCGACTGAGCCCGCGGACCCATTGCTTTGCAGAAAGGATTGGCGGATGCTGGCGTGTTGGTTCGAATTCATTGATGCAATAATCACATTGATAGGGGCAGTCCATGGTCAAAAAAGCGGCAATGTAATTACAGTCGTTACTCACGGTGATATCAGGTAATGCTGTTTGATCTTCAGAAATCATCTCCACTCACTCCAGGGCTCATTTGTATGATGTATTAAATGACTCATTGGCGGCATGTGATGCAACCAGTGTGTGTTCTTCGGGGATGTCGATATTGAGTTGGGGTTCAGTCGCGGTTATATTTTGAGATTGCCCGATGAGCATTTCGACGGATTCGAGGACCATATCGACGGAAATGGAGTCGATGCATTTGGTATCGAATTCACAACGGGGCTGGAAACAGGGGACACATTGTTGCTGGCAGGTTGGGGTGAGCTTGATGCCCTGGCCGTACATATGAATTTGCTCTGGAGGCGTGGCGCCGAACAGGGCGACGACCTGGTTTTTCAGCGCGAGTGCCAAATGCAGCCCGAGTGAATCGCAGGTAATGATGAGTCGGCATGAGGCGAGCCAGTCGATATAATGGCGGATACTGTTGAGCGACTGCTGCCAACTGACGGCGTAGTTCTGGTTGAGGCGGTTGTATAGCTCTTTCCAGTTTTCGTTCGCCCATATTTTGGTAGGCCATTTGGGTCCGACGTGATTGTTCAGCCCGATATCGTATATTTTAGGAATTTTGGGCTGGTATCCCAGTGAATAGTGCTGTCCGATCCATTCTCGTCCGATGGTTTTGTATAAGGTTTCCTGAAGTGTCCGGTAGCCATCCCGATGGAGGGCGTTGGAGAGGGCATGGGTCGAATCGGTGTAGAAGCATTCGCTGCCATCGTGGGTCCAGTCTTTGAAGCCATATTTCTTATCGGCGGTTAACGATTCGGCGAATCCACACCAGTCTTTCTGTTTTTCGAGGTTAATGACCATATCATAACGGTTTGCAAGATGGCCGGTGGGGATCTGGTTGGGGCAATCGGCCAGGAGCAGCTGGTCGATCAAGTGATTACCGGTCAGGAGGTCTTTGGCGGCGGTCGCAGAGACCCAGGTGACATGCCATCCTTTGAAATCTTCGAGCAGGCAGGTGCATCGAAAGACATCGCCATAACTGACAATACTGGATACATTATGGTCGCAAGTCTCTGAAAAACCGTGCTTTATGACAATCAGACTTTTTCTGGGCATATGAAAGTTCTCACAAAATGACGTTTGCATCCCAAGTATTTTTGGAGTCTGTTTTCCGCATCTTAAAGGCTGATCTTAATACGAAAAAGGGACTTTTGAGGCAGAAGTCAAAAATATCTGTTTTTTGCACACGCATGACACCAGTATCATGGGTATTTTTGGCGTTTTCCGTATCATAAAGCCTGTATTTCATTCAAAATTCGACTTTTGACGCGGGAGTCGCTCGTTATTCTATCGTCGTTATCGGCCCTTTAACATTAGAAAAACCGAAGGCTGTAAACCCGAAGTAATAAAAGTGGTAAAAAAGGCTAAAACATAGAAATATCATCGATTTTACCCGTTCATAGCCCCGCGGAGATCAATTTATCCACAAGTTTATCGATATCATCCTGGATTCAAGTTTTTAACGTGGGCACGGCCCACCCTCGCTTGCCACCTCTTTGTAGAGCTGGTATGTCAGGTTCGCGTTTTTTTTCCAGCTGAATCGTTTGGCGTTTTGGAAGCCGGCCTGTTGGACGGTGGGGTTGTTGATGTCGTTTTGGAGGGCGGCCTGGAGGGTTTTTGCGATGTCGTTTATATTATAAGGATCGAACATTCGGGCGGCGTTTCCGGCGACTTCGGGGGTGGCGGAGGTATTGGAACAGATGGCGGGGGTACCGCAGACCATGGCCTCCAGGGGTGCCAGGCCGAAGCCTTCGTAGAGGCTGGGCAGGACGCCGAGTGAGGCGAGGTTGTAGAGGGCCGGGAGGTCGTCGGCGTCGATGAGGCCGAGGAAGGTGAGGTCGGCTTGGGGTGTGGTTGGTTTGGTGGTTGCGGTGAGGGTCAGGGATTTGGCCAGGTTGATCAGGTGAGTGGTATCGTTGGTGATGGGGCCGGTGAGGATGAGGGGGTATTTTTTTTGCAGTGCGCCGGGTAACTGCGCGAAGGCCTGGATGAGGCGGGCGATGTTTTTGTGGGGTTTGTGGTTGCCGGTGTAGAGGATGAAGGTTTCGGGCAGGTGGTATTTTTGGGCAATAGTGGCCAGGAATGTTTTATCGTCGATGGGGTGGAATTGATCGGAGTAGCCCTGATTGATGACGGTGATCTTTTCGGCGGGGATGTTGAGCTGCTCAATGATGTCGCGTTTGGTATTTTTCGAGATGGTGATGACCCGACTGGCCCGACGTGCGTTTTTGGCGGCGATGTATCGGAAGTATATGCGTTTGAGCCTGGAACAGTAGCCGGGGAGGGTTAGAGGGTAGAGGTCGTGGATGGTCATGACAAGCGAGGGGCCTTTGAGGCCCAGGGGCATATCGAAATGGGGGTAATGATAGACGTCGGAATCATCCTGGATGGGGCGGAATTCCAGATGATGGCCGAGTGAGAGGCAGCCATTTTTTATGGGGATATATTCGATGCGGCCAGGGTCGAGGTTTATTTTTTTGAGCCGGTTGATGATGTCCTGCTGGGGCGGCGACCAGGGGTTGTGATAGATTCGCCATTGGGACTCAGGATGGTCGGCGACCATGAGCCAGAGGACGTTGGAGACATAGGGCCAACTGCCGCAGGGGAGATGAGCGAAGCGGATGTCAAAGGATACCTTCATTTTTTATATATTTTCCATCTTACGGCAAATTCTTGATTTCAGTTTTTTTTTGAATATTCAACACTCAACACGGAATAATCAACATTCAAGTAAAGAGGCAAGCCGTCTTCAATGTTTATTCATTTTTCTTTCTTTTTGGCTGTATCTATGCTTTTGAATAAAATGGAAATTAGTTCATCAGTCTCTTGGAGCAATGGCTCTAGTTTTGTAGAGGGCTGAACCAATCCTGATCGAATAATTACTTTCAGCCAGGTTTCGGTTTCTCTAAGTTCTTTTAATGCGATTTTCAACTTATGAATAAAATCTGCCGTAGACTCTGCACTTTGTGCCTCGCCATAATTTGCCATCGGAGAGGTACCGCTTCTTAATAACTGAGAGCATATATGTTTTCCGGCCTTTGTAGGTGAAAGACTTTCAGACACTTTGATAATTCTAACAGAAAAGTCTATAAACCGATCATTCAAATCATACTTCTTCTCACTACTTGTCATTACATTCTATCTTTCCTTTGGATTCTGGACGCTATTGAATGACACATAAGTGGTAAGCATACACGCTTTTTTTGTTCACTCGTCCCACTTACCCTTATTTTTGGTCGCGCATGGCGATGGGTTTTCCGATGACTTCTGAGAGGATGATGGCTTGTGCGAGTGGGGGCTGGTTTTTCAGGATGTTTTGTAGTGAGCGGTTGGGTTGCGATTTTTTTACCTCGTTGGCCTGGTTGGTGGTTTTGATTTTTTTGACCTCCTGGGTGGAGGCGAATTGTTTTCTGGACAGATTCTGGTCGATGGTAATTTTTGGCGTGATTTTTGGCGTGGGTTTCACCTTTCGGACGGCGGGTTGTTGGCTTCTCTGGGGGGTGGCGGGTCTTTGAGGTTGCGTGGGAGCGGGCGGCATGGGTGGGACTGGCTGGCGAGGGGCGGGTCGGGATTGTGGGATTGGCCTGGAGGTTTGTTGCGGCGAACGGGGCGAGGGCTTTGGCCTGGGTTGGCGTGTGGCCTGGGCGGGCTGCCCGGTGCGCTGTGGTGTTGGGCGTTTGGCCAGTTTTTTCTTTTGTTTTTCCTGCTTGCTTTTAAAGATACTGCTCAGAGCCGAGATCGCCATAAAGACCAGGATGAAGATCAGAGAGGTCCAATCGCCGCTGTCTTTGTCCCGGGCTAATATTAAATTAAATAATTCGTTGGATAACATAGGGATACTCGTGATTAAAAAGAAATTGTAGAGACGCATCATTTTATTGGCGCGTCTCTACAATGTTGAGTTTGTGTTACTTCTTATTACTATCGGTTTTATCATCGCCGGTTTTACTGATGGAGCTTCTCATGTCAGTATCGGCGGTGATATTTTTCATGCGGTAGTAGTCCATGATGCCCATGTTGCCGCTGCGGAACGCATCGGCCATGGCCTTGGGAACTTCGGCTTCGGCGAGTACGACCTTGGCCTGATTTTCCTGGACGAGGGCTTTCATTTCCTGTTCGCGGGCCCGGGCCA
>JAIPFO010000209.1 GCA_021736565.1 Phycisphaerae bacterium
CCCTTTATTCATTAGATGGTTATTATGGCATACTCAAGGCGGCATGTCAATATTTCCCTCAAGCAAATCTCCAAAATGGTCCGATACCTCACTCCAGAGGATGCATTGGATGGCAGAGTATCGATTTCAAAGCACATAGGCTCCACGCTATTGCGATATTTGGTAAAGTCCTGGCACTGGGGTAGGTTTATCGCTGGCATAAACAATTTTTCGAAAACGGAGCTGCGGCATTTCATGCAGTTGTGTTTTCGAGACAGATGTGATATTCAATCAGAAAAGAGGCTCCGCGGCGTAGCTGAGCTAAGATATATACTGTAAACCACTATTAAAAAACAACTTACATCAATTCCAGGGTAATGGAGGCGGGGGGAGTCGAACCCCCGTCCCGTGATGTTTCGGTACAAGCCTCTACGTGTGTAGTCGGTCTATTTAAGAGATTCGCCGCGTGTAACTCCGGTCGACAGGATTTACATTTGGCTAGTTCGACTGTTTTCTTACCGTCCCTGCGTCGAGCAGACAGGATCAGCCAGCCCACTGTCGTCGTTCAATCCCAATAGCGGGCGTCTCGGGTTGAACGGGAGCCTTAATTAGGCTGCCATGCGCAACTGGTTGTTGGCATTTAAAAATGTTGCCAGATGATTAACCAGGCCAACTGACATCCTGGACACGCCACTCGTACGTCATCTCATCCGGTCGATACCTTTCGCCCCCTGGACTAATAATCCAGAGTAGAGTCTCGATGACTTACCTTATGATTATAAATAACTCACAGGAGAATATCAAGATGAAAAAAAAATATGTCGTTATTCGGGCAATAGGGGCCATATTTATTGAAAGGCAGGGGGGCTTTATCTGCTCATGATCAGTTCATGGCCGATGACCATGATGCCGGCATCGACCAGGGCATGGGAGAGCCATATACCCAGCAGGGTTTTCTGTCGCTGATACATCCAGCACCACAGACCGCCGCCGATGCCCACGGCCGTTCCCAGCAGGATGGTCAGCCAGAGCGGGAACCAGACGCTCAGGACGATGTAATGATGGCCGGCGAACGCGGCTGAGGCGAGGATTCCGGCGATGGCAGGGGGGCAAAGGAGTCGCAATCGGCCGTAAACGAACCATCGCCAGTAGTATTCTTCCAGGAGGGAGTGGGCCAGGGAGATAAAAACGGCCATGATCCAGAAATGCTCAACCAGCCCCAGGCTTTCGGTCTTCTCACGCACCAGCTCGCCGCATTGGCGAACATAATCACCCAGCGGTGTATATTTATAGCACGTGAACATGATACCGACGATCAGCAGGCCGGTGAGCAGGCCAAGTGGCAGTGATTTCAGGTGCTTTTTCCAGGGGCTTGTTTTTTCATAAGCCTTGATTAAGCCGAGAGATATGTCGGTCGCCATGCGTTTTTCTAATAAAAAATAAACCAGCAACGGCCAGGCGGAGGTAAAGAGCTTTGTGATGCCATAAGCTATTTTGTCCGCAGGAGATTCACCCAAGGTAACAAAATAAAAAAAAGCCCCCACGGTTGGAAGAACCATGGCCAGGATCACACAGGCATATAGACTTTTAGGCTTGTTATCCATTGAGAGTACATTCGTACTTTTTTATTGTGTTCGATTTATCAAGATGCCGCAGGTTAGTCTTTAATCGCGAGTTCTCTGATTTTAATGTTCTTGAAATAAGCGTTCCTTTTGGGGTCGTGGCCCTGTATGACGAAGGTTCCTTTTGAGAGTTTTCGTCCTGGCCATCCTTGGAAGTTTACGTTATCTGCTTCGGTGTAATTGGAAATAATTTTTCCATCGATCTTGATGATCACATTTTTTCCGTTAACGATGATTTCCTGGGTATACCACTGGTTGTCCCTGGCATTCTGTTCCAGCACGTTTTTGGCATCGTATAAACTGCCTGACTTCTTGGGGTCCGAATGCGTCTGGTTTACCTGGCATTCATACCCCTTTTCAGGCCAGCCGTTTTCTTGATATTCGGTATGGAAATAAATGCCGGAATTACTGCCCGGGGTGGTCATGATCTGGGCAGAAAACTCAAAATTGGTGAAATCGGCGTTGGTGCCATCGCCGATGTAGAACAAATGGCTCCGGCCGTTAGAGACCTTAATGGCCCCATTTTCGACGGAAAAACAGCCCGGCTTTTCACTGGCTTTCCAGCCGGTGAGGTCTTTACCATTAAACAGCGGTCGCCATCCATCGCTGGAAGATTTGACGCCACTGCAACCGGCCAGGCCCATCATCATAATTATTGTCATGCATGTTGATCGTAAGAAGTATTTCATTGTGTTCTCCATGTTTGATGCCAGCGTCATAAGTATTTTTGAAGCCGATTTTCCGCATCTTAAAGGTTGATCCGCTATTGGCGGGTTGACTTTTGGCGTGGGAATCCATCGTGTTTTTTGATGTAAATTTCCCCATACTGCTCTATGCGTCTAATGAATTATTTATTTATAGATGCCGTATTCATAGGCCGCGTCAAATAAGGCGACGATATTTTCGGCCGGTACGCCTGCCTGAATGTTGTGGACATTATTGAACACAAACCCGCCACCCGGTTTAAATGCTTCGACATATTTTTTTACATCGGCTTTCACTTCTTCCGGCGTGGCAAATGGCAGGACATGCTGTGAATCGCAACCGCCCCCCCAAAGGACAATATCCTTGCCGAATGTATTTTTGAGCGTATGAGGGTCCATGCCATCCGCGCTGACCTGTACCGGGTTCAGTATATCGACACCATTATCGATCAGCTCTGAGATCAGGGGTGTGCAGTTTCCGCAGGTATGATACCATATTTTTGCATCCGTCTGACTCTTAATGAACTGGGCCAGTTTTTTCTGCCGGGGTTTGACGATCTCTTTATAAAATATACCTGAGAACAACGGGCCACTCTGGCCGGCCAGGTCGTCACCGATCATGACGACATCAACGATATCGCCGACGGCGTCCATGAACCCTTTATGGAAATCCATCCAGAATTTCAGGGTCTGGTCCAGCAAGGCTTCACAGAAATCCACATTTTCGATGGTATCCATAAACCAGCGTTCCAGTCCTCGCATATACCAGCAGTACTCATAGACCACGCCGCTGATCCCTGTGCATATCGCGTAGGGCGTTTCTTCCCTGAGCTTTAATGCCTGTTCTCTTACCCCGGTAAACCGGGTCGGATCGTCGCCTTTGGGGAAGGGATAGTCTGCGATATCTTTGAGTGTCGCATCGGCGAGGGGATGGTGGGAGATATCCATATACAGTTGCTGGTCGTCGGGCATTGACCAGACGACACCAAATTCATCCTTCAGGTCGTGCCACAGCCGTCCCTTTCGGGTGTTCTGTTCAATCCCACCGTTGAAGCTGTCGGGGCCATGAGCGCAGATATACCGGGTGTCGACATGGAATTTTTTTAAAACGGCTTCACTGGGCTTTACGAGCTGCTGGACGGGATCCAGGATTTCAATCACTTCATCCCATCCCAGATGTTCTAACAGGGCCTCATAAGCCTTCTTGTGAATGCCGGTCTGGAAACCGCCCAGGTCAATCGGGACCCGGTCGGGTTCCTGGTGATTGATCGCTTTTAGTACACGTTCTCTTGGCGAAAGAGTTTCTTTGAAATCCATTTATAGTTCTCCAATAAAGATGCCAGGGTTCCTGTATTTTGAAGTCATTTCCCGCATCTTAAAGGGGGATTTTGAAGTTGAAAAATGACTTTTGACGTGAGAGTCAATGTTATATACCCGGAATTTATTTAACTGAGCCACAGATACAATACAACCATAATGGCCAACAAGATACCCGTAATGACCCGCGGGTCCCCGATACCGGTAACCTTACCCTGAGTAATGGCGGCCAGGGGATGGTCCCAACAGACATCTTCAATGGTTTTGGGATCCGGTTTTTCAGTCGATAAACTCACGGCGATATAAATGACCATGCACACGGCAAAGAGGATCGGCCCGGCCAGCATGAAGGGGATTCCAAGGCCCTGGACGGGGTCGGTTACCAGTCCGGCGAACCCTTCTTTAGGTGCGTCCAAAATAGCCATCCCCACACTCTGCATATCCATTACGAAATAAACGACCCCCATGGCACAGCCGATGGCAAAGGTGGCCAGGGCGGCCTTGTTGGTGCCGCGGCGCCAGAAGATGCCCATTAGGAATACGGTTGTTACTGCCGGGGCAAAGATCATTGGGATCTTGTTGATCGCTTCAAAAATCGTTCCAAACTGATCGCCCTGGGTGGACCAGAGGATCGCCAGGACCATAACGACGCCGGCACTGATTCGGCCGATTAAAACCTGTTTGGCATCAGAGGTATCGGGATTGAAACGTTTGACGATATCCACAGAGATCAAAGTCGAACAGCTATTTAAGGCGGCGGCGATCGTACTCATTAACGCTGCCAGCATACCGGCGGCTAATAATCCAACAATACCATAACCACTGGGTATAAGTTTCTTTATCATGACAGGTAGTGTCTTATTGTAATCGAGCATATTATCTTCGTTTTCATATTTCTGATTATCTAATAATGCTGCGACACTGGCTTTTCTGAACTTCTCAGGAAAGTGAGTCATTTTAACTCGTTCAGATGAACCATTGTTGTCTGCCAGGTCAGTGATGTCAGCAACAACCCATTTATCATCATCTTTTTTGATCAACACTTCTTCGGTGCCAAGTTTCATTAACTTTTTGCCGTCATCCGCATCGGCTATCTGTATCGCGTCATTCGTCATAAGAAACGGAATGGCCTTATCTCTGACTTCAGCCTTAAGCGGTATGTTGATCTGGTTGCTTGAAAACATCATGTATCCAATCACACCGGGGAACACCATCAAGAAGACCGGCAGGATCTTTAAAAACCCTGCAAAGAGCGGCCCATTCTGGGCGGCACGCAAATCTTTGGCCCCTAATACTCTCTGTACGATAGTCTGATCAGAACACCAGTACCAGATCCCAAGGATAGGATAACCCAATAATACTGCTAACCATGAGAAGCCTCTCAAGTGGCCGTTATTATCTCTGATCGATTGGACCATATTCATCTGGTCAGGCTTCAATTTTGCTTTAAATTGCTCGTAGTTTTCAATACCACATTCCGGTAAAAATTGTATGCCAAGAACGACAATTAAGATCGCCCCGCCGAGCAGCAGGAAGGTTTGGATCGTTTCGGTAACCACCACGGCCTTGAGGCCGCCTAAAACGGTATAGACCACGGTAACGCCCGAGATGATCAAGATGGACCAGATGATCGGTACACCCAAGAAGCTTTCAAATAATTGAGCCCCGGCAAAAAGGCTGATACCGATATGGATCAGCAGTGCACCAAAGATCGCGACAACCGCCAGGCAGGTTCGGGCCTGGGCGCTGTAACGTTTTTCGAGATATTCAGGAAGGGTTGATATCTTGCTCTTAAAATAAAACGGGGCGAAAACCAGTCCCAAAAGGATCAGGCAAAATGAAGCCATCCATTCGAAGTTGCCGATGACCATGCCGCTATCATTACCGGCGGCGGCCAGGCCCACCAGGTGCAAGGTCGAAATGTTCGATGCGAACAGTGCCGCCCCGATACTGAACCAGCCGAGTGATTTTCCGGCGAGAAAATACTGTTGACTGGAGGCATTTTTTCGATACCCCACCCATATGCCAATCAACATAATACCTATTAAATAGGCAGCGATAACAGCAATGTCAATGCCTGCAATCTTGTTACTGTTTGAAATCTCACCTAGCATCAATAAACTATTAATCATAAAATACCACCTTTATTATTTGGTTATTATCCAAACTCTTAAAAAACGTCGATTATACCCATCTTCATTGATTATGTCATGTTCTGATGCATTTAAGTCTTTACCAATTAAAGCCTTGGTTGTCTTGCCTCGGTCCAACTGATGCACCATGAGTCTTGTTCATGCCCACCACATTATTTTTCCATTTGCCAACGGTCGCCCGCACCTGAGACAAGGATAAGATTGCCCCATGCGGTAAAATCACCGGTCCTGATAATTGTTTTGACCTCATGACTTCGTTCTTTTAATTCCGTGTGTGGAATCACCTCAAGCTCAACGTTGTCGCCAAATGACTTTGCCGCTTTGCCGGCATATGTCGGATTATGGTCCTGTGTTTCCTGGGCCATGATGATCTTTTCAACGGAATGTACTTTGCGCAGTTCGGCAAGCACATCGAGTATTTTCGGTACCCCTTCAGACAATGTAATATCGATCAGTTCGACGTGGTCCGGACATGGGAACCCCGCATCGACGACCATCATCAGGTCCATGTGGCCCTGGCGGGTCAGGGCCGAATCGATATGACTATTAAGCATTCCAATTTCTTTCATGATTGTCCTCTGTGCGATTTCGCACATTTTATTGTGTTAGATTGAATGAGTTATGGCCGCAGTACTGTTAGAGTGCATTTTGTAATATTTCATTACTTTCGGGCTTGCATCCTAAAGTCGTCATTCTTCATTTTGTACGATAAAGCCCTGCTGAGCATGGAATTACGGTACAAAAAGTGCGAAAGTTAACTCCTCTCAATATTGAGAGTTATGACGCCGAGGTCACGGTTGTTTCCTGTTTCACTTTATTGTACGCCTGCCAGGCTGTTTTGAACTTATTGTAGTCGTTCCGTGTTTTGAAAACCTGGCTGTCATCCCACAGTATCCGCCAGTCGCCGTCCGCTTCAGGCCACAGGAAGACCTGCCCCCAGATCAAGCGGTTATTGGCGTCAATGCCAGGGTTTTCAGGGGAACCATCGCCGGATATTCTGAGCATCTGTTCGGCGGTCAGGAGGTCTTCGGTCGCGGCTTTGAGGTTTTCTTTGATCCAGTCAGATCGTGTCGCCATGGCCACGAAACC
>JAIPFO010000210.1 GCA_021736565.1 Phycisphaerae bacterium
CGGCATTAACCATCTCGAAACGGTCGCCCGACGCCATAAGATAGTGACGACCATCTTCAGCGAGTACCGTCGAACGCGGGTCCGAAAAAAGACCGCCGGTGCAATCAAATCCGTCGAGATCCGTCATGTATTTTTGGGCGGCGGTAATCACTTCCGGCACAAGCTCACAGGTCACGATACGTTTAACATTAAACTGCTCATCAAGTGAGCTGCCCGCGGTAATGCCGGTCCCCATGCCCAGGAAGAAAATACTCTCGGTCTGAGGATAGACCATCAGCGGAATATCAGCCTGCAGCTTCTCCTGCATATAGGCACCGGTCGATCCCAGGCCGTAGTGTGAGTTGATCTTAATGGATAGATCATCCGTACGCTTATCCCGGGCCACCGCCACGGTACAGTCACGGCCCTCCCAGGTCTCAAGGATCTCTTCCTGCTGAGACTGCTGACGCACGATGTCGATACTGTTAATCGGCAGGCCGGCAGGGTCAAGCACCGTAAAGAGCAATATCAGCAAAACCACGGCAACGCCTTTGACCCCAAGACCTTTGGCATCCCAGGCCTTCGGCAGGATCAGAGAAGCGACGAGATAGAGCACGGAGATCAGCTGCATCGTCCGCCACATGCCGAACGTTTCCAGAAAGAAAAACCCGCAGACCATCGCCCCGACGATCGCACCAACAGTATTTACCGCCGCCAGACGTCCCAGGCTCTTGCCCGCCGAAATGGAATGCCTTTCTTCAACCTTCATCAGGAACGGAAAGACCGTCCCCAGCAGCAAAGCAGGTGGCCCGATCGTCAGGAATCCGTTCTTAACGATCAACATCACATAGCTCGCCCAGGAGCCTTTTGAAACCAGAATATGTAAAGAATCGGTAAGACGCATGAACACAAATGGCGTCGTCGCCACGACCAGGCCGCTTGCGACGGTTAAGATCAACAGCATAAAGGAGGGGGGCACGCTCAAACGCGCAAGAGCCGAACTGACCAAGGCGCCTCCGGCCAGGCAGATAAGCACGATGACCAGGATGGACGCGAAGGTGTATACGGAATTTTCCAGCACCTGGGTGAACATGCGTGTCCAGAGAACTTCAAGCGCCAGCACCCCGAAACCCGACAGAAAACAAACCAGCATCACGGCCCACCGGCCGGTGGCGGGCCCAGGGACCTCTACTTTTACAGGGGCCCTTCTTTTACCCCTCTTCTTTACGTCTTTAACGACCGCGTCCTTCCAGGCTTCGGCCGCCTGAGGCTTGCGTGACAGCAGGAATGCTGTAATCGCCACCAGTGATGTGATGGTCATCGCCCCGATGCAGGTATTCCTGAAACCCAGCCAGAGCGGCAGAAAGAAACCCGCCAGTAAGGCACCTGTCGCGGCACCAAGCGTATTGACGCCGTACAACAGTGCCGATGTACGGCCGAATGCGGACTGCCGCCTGATCAGGTACTGGCCAATGACCGGGATAGTACCCCCCATGCAAAAAGCCGGGGGAAAGATCAGCAGCATCGCCAGGGCAAATTTGACCAGCAGCAACAGCCCGGCAGAATCGATGTTCTGATACACCGACGGATAAATGTGATAGTAACAGCGAAGTATGACAAAATAGAGCAGCGCGGTAACAGCAATGCCCACCTCAAGCCCGGCATAAACGCGCAGCGCATTACCCGCCCGGACAGACCGCCTGCCCCAAAACCAACTGCCCGCCGCCAGGCCGGCAAAAAAAGCTGCCAGGGTCGCCGATGCCGCATGGGACGTACTGCCGAAAAGCAGACCCAGCTGCTTCATCCAGAGTATCTCATAAATGAGCCCGGCCACTCCTGACAAAAAGACTAATAGATATATCATAAATTTCTCTGCTAATGCTTAAATGCACCCTTTGTAAGCGACCGGATCAACTCCACTTCCGATGTGTCAAAGGGGGTGCCGTCAGGCCGAAGCACATCATGGTGCCATATCGTGGGTTCGGCGGTAAATTTCTTTTGCCACGACGACCATGGATACTGCGTCTGGATCTTACCGGCCACAAACCCCCAGTTATAGGCCGCAATCTTGTTTTTCTTGAAATACGGCAAATGCGTCTGGAATTTACTTCCCGTTGCCCGCGCCAGGTATTCGGTGCACAGCAGCGGCCGCCCGAAAGGTCTAATGGATCCGACCCGCTCGGTCGTCCTGCTAAGTGCTTCATAGCTGTGAAATGAAATGACGTCAGAATTCGCCGCAATGAATTCATTGAGACTGCTGACATTAGGACCGACCCATTCTTTATTCCACAGGCCGGTTGTCAGCGGCTGGGAAGGATTAACTTCTCGGGCCCAGGTAAACATTTTTTCAAGCAATATCAGGCAGACCGCTTCTTTTTCCTTCGTCGTCATGCCGTCCTCCTTGCGATCATTGCCAGGCTCGTTGTACAAATCCCAGAGCAAAACCCGCTTGTCATCCTTGAACCGACCGATCACACCCTTGAAATACGGCTCCAGCGTTTTATGACTTGTGATGTCTTTAAGAATGTCAATATGCGGCGACTGCACCCAGCCGGAATTGTGAAGATGCGGTTTCGGCTCGGGCTGCTTGCCCGGTTTCGGATGTGGATTCCAGACGGCGTCACACAACACCAGCATGGTCTTTATGCCATGCTTATCAGCGATACCAAGAAACTGATCGATCCGTTTGAGAAATCCGTCACGGTCCTGCTGCCAGAGCAGGTCATGAAGATACACACGGACAGTGTTCATCCCCATATCCGCCGCCCAACCCAGTTCACGATCGA
Source organism: Phycisphaerae bacterium (assembly GCA_021736565.1). Classification (GTDB taxonomy): domain Bacteria; phylum Planctomycetota; class Phycisphaerae; order Sedimentisphaerales; family SM23-30; genus JAIPFO01. The sequence continues at coordinate 2,766 of JAIPFO010000210.1, forward strand.
TCGTCTTAAGGTCAAAGGTGTCCGCCTGCCACATCTCAAGCTGATTGATCGCGGTCGACGGGGTAAAATCACATCCCACCAGCCACGGCTGCCCCTGATACCACTGCCTGGCCTTATCGGCGGACCATCGCCCGGACAAAGTCAACTCTGCTCCGTCAGTGGAAAGACTGACCATGGACATCACCAACGTCAACCATACGATCAGATTGTAAGGTTTCTTATTCATTCGTTGCTTCCTTTTCTTAAACATTATTGATTAACTATATCGAGCGAATGTTTGTGATAATTAACGCCGAGAAAATCGAACCTTTTCCCATGGACTTTGAACCGATCTATGAAACCAGCGTAATCCTTTTTTTCCCTGGGAGTCCATGCGACCTCTGCCAACGCCGTCAGCCTGGGAAAGCCCATGTATTCAGCTTTTTGGGGTGTCGAAATATACTCGGTCCAGATCTGGCCCTGCGTGCCCAGTATGTGCTGTGCCTGCTCTTTTGTGAGAGATTTGGTCACAGGGTCGTATCCGTAAACTTTTTCCAGCGGCAGGAATCCGCCGATCGCCAGGGGCCGGTCTTTCTCCAGCGACTGGTAGTAATCAAAGTAGGTATACGTGGTCGGGGCCATGACAACGTCATGGCCCATCTGTGCGGCCTTGATCCCGCCGGATTCTCCACGCCAGCTCATGACCGTCGCCCCGGGGGCCAGGCCGCCTTCCAGGATTTCATCCCAACCGATAAGACGCCTGCCTTTAGCGGCAAGAAACGTATCCATGCGTTTGATAAAATAGCTTTGAAGTTCGTGCTCATCTTGGAGACCGAGCGCCTTGATGCGACTCTGTGCATCGGCACTGGCCTTCCATTGCTTCTTGGGGGCCTCATCACCACCGATATGAATGAATGGGCTGGGGAAAAGTTCAAGCACCTCGGTTAATACATCCTGAAAAAACAAAATCGTCGATTCGTTGGCGTTGACGATGTTGGGGTTGACCCCCCAAAGAGTATGGACCGGTAGCTTTTCTTTGGTGTTGCCCAGGTGCGGATAGGAGGCGATCGCCGCCTGCGTGTGGCCGGGCATTTCTATTTCGGGGACGATATTGACGTGCCGTTCTCTTGCGTATGCGACGATCTCGCGAATATCCTCCTGGGTGTAAAAGCCGCCATGTTTTTTGCCGTCAAATTGATGCGGGCGGTCCCTGTAATGACCGACCAGGCTTTCCTTTCGCCAGGCACCGACTTCGGTCAGCTTCGGGTATTTTTTTATTTCGATCCGCCACCCCTGGTCGTCTGTCAGGTGGAGCTGCAGCGAGTTCATCTTGTGCATTGCCAACGTGTCAATAAACTTGAGGATGAATGCTTTGGGCAAATAGTAGCGAGCAACATCAAGCATCGCACCGCGCCAGCCAAAACGCGGGTAATCCCGAATGTCCATTGCCCAAACGGTCCAATGGATATTTTTCACGCTTGTCTTTTGATAGATCTCGACCGGGAGCAATTGCAGCAGTGACTGGCACCCGGAAAAAAGCCCCGCCTCGCTGCTGGCGGTTATCTGGATCCTATCGGGTGCGACCGAAAGGACATAACCTTCCGGCGGGATGCTTCCGGCCGTCTCTTCCAGGACGAGCCGTATAGATTGTCCCTTGGCCAGAGAGGGTTTAACCTTCAATGCAAATCCTGTCGCCGGCCTGAGCATACCGGCCAGTTGTTCGGCCTTGTCTTTTGCCTTGCCCGAATACCCGATAGTTGTTTCCGCTGTTATCGTAAAGGGGCCATGGTTTGTAAACTGAGCACTGACCGGGACGGGAATGATCGATATGGTTTTCTGCAGGGCGGAAAATGCAGACGTTGTGGCCATCAATAAGATCGCCGGAATGACGGTACTGTATTTCATCGTTTTACCTGTTTCCAATCAATATGGGCTTGCCCATATTAGAGCAGTTAACTTTCGTACTATTTAAAAGATGAGCTCAACGGTCCCGAGGCGTCGAGATCGCTGAGCCTTTTTTATCTAATATTTGGCCGCTATTTCACTTACGTTTCAACACCAGGAAATTCGGTTTCCAGCCGGCTTCGACGCGGCGCGGGATCTGGCCGGCTTCGATCAACAGGTAGTCCGTGCCGCCGACCGTCTTGATCGCCATCTTTAACGCGAAATTCTGATTAAGATCGATCAGCGTATCGCCCGACCAGAACCGCAAATCATTATCCGTCCTGGCGTTGTCCTTGAAGGTTACAGAACTGAACGGTACGCTGCGGAGATCCGCCCTGGGAGCCTCTGCGTTGAATTCTTCAACAGTAGAAACCTGGTTGACCACCTGCCAGTTGCCGAGAACCTTCGGATTCGAGATGAACCTGCCGCCCCAGCGGTACATTTTCTCCGCATCCATTTCCACGAAGTATTCGGTGGATTTCAGGGCGGTGTACTTGGCCGATTCAAATATATCCGCATCGGTGACCGTCGGCATCTTCATCTCTTCCAGCCAGATCGTCTGGTAATTACCGCGGATGTTCATAAATCCGGTCACCGCGATTGTCACCTTACCGCCGTCAAACTCGTTGAGGAATTCGTCACTCAATACAATACCCCAGGGAACGCCGCCCTGACGTTTGCCGACGCCTGAAAGGAGCGGCTCGCCTTTTCTTGAAGGCTTGATCTGTTTGCCATTGATCCAGACGTCGCTGCCGTCACCGGCGTTGACATGCGAACGGCCGCCGACCAGCAGGCGATAGCTGTAACCTTTACGCACCGGCGGAAATTGGATCTCGCCACGCATCAGCAATACTTCTTTGTCCCAGAAGGTGTTCGGTTTATCCCCGCATCCACAGAAAGGGGCACTGCAACTACTCCGCATGGCTTGCAGCTTGCCCTCTCTTTTCGCAAACGGCGCGTAACCGGTCTCAAAACCCGCAGCCCTGGCGTTAAACTCTGGAGCGAACCAGTGTTCCATACCCGGGGGCCATGACACGTCACGATATCGCCAGCCATGTTCCCAAAGCTTCTTTTCTGCAGGATCAAACGTGTGATATTCCCACTTGATCTTATCACGCTTGGGCCCGAACAGCTTCCAGTTATAATCATCGATACCCGCCTTTTGGAAGAGACTGACCAGACCTTCAACCGTCCTGCCGTTCTTACCGCTTTGGGTCAGTTCGCTCTGGAGCCTTGTGCGGTTATTACCAATGTATTCGGGAACCAGTTCGTTAACGATGATCGGATTGAAGGCCACCTTGAGAGCTTGCCCGAAACGAGAAGGTTCCGCGCCAAGGTAAAGTTCCTTGTGGGGCAGGCTCGCCTCCGGGAAGCGAATCTTTGACACCCTGTAAAGTTCATCGAACCCGCCGGGCGTATTGCTCAGGTTCCCGGCAATATGATCCAGCAGATACGCTACGCCGGCGGACATGTCCTGTCCTCCGGGAGCTGACAGTTTGGTGGGGAAATCAAGATAGGCCTTGCCCAGCACCTTGATCGCATACTTCTGCACTTCGGGATCCGCTTTCTGAAGCTGACGGACAATGCCGTCTACTGGAGCCAGGGCGACCGGCCGGTTGTTGGTGGCGATCATCTCACCGATTATCGGCAAAATCTGTCGGTAGAACCGTTTGTCGGTAGCAACGGGGGTTAGCGCGGTCATGGCAGCCTTGCGAAGCCACCAGTCATCATGCCGGAGCCAGTAGGCCAGTCGGTCAACGTGGGGGGCGATCAGTTCAGGCCGGGCCCGCCCCAACGCATTCATGGCTGCATCGACCACCCACCAGGACTCTTGCGGATCGTTGATCATGCCGGTCACGAGCTTGAACATCTCATCGGTGAGCTTATCGCTTGGCATGGCCAAGCCCTTAAACATCCCGGTGATGCAGGTCACGCCCGCATGACGACCGCGGGGGTCTTTGGACTTCAGTAGAGGCACCACCAGGTGGTATCGCCCGTGATTATTGATGGCCCTGGCAGCCGCCGAACGGATACCCTGGTCGATGTGATGGGCATACATCAGCAGCGTATCAACGCTGACCTTGCGATCATTCAGACGCCCCATGATGGGCATGGA
>JAIPFO010000211.1 GCA_021736565.1 Phycisphaerae bacterium
TGAGGGATTTGAGGCTGAAAAGGAAGCCGTCTGGCAGAAGAACGGTTTTGAAATTGCTATTATCCCTTTAAGTCGCTGGAATGAAATTCAGGCCAGTTTACTTCGGGCCGGAGCGGTGAAAAATCCGGCGACCCGGAGTATATTTATGAATAGTGCCGAGGTTTCACAGATACCGGCCTATGGTTTTGCAGAGCCCAAAAATGTCTTTGTCAAAACCCCCGGCCAGGCCATCAGAGGATATACTCTGGGAAATGGGCAATGTTACTTTCGACTTCAATGCACGCCCTGGCACAAGAACCCGTGGGCGGGGAAGGTCCATCTCGAGATCGTTCCGGTTTTTCGCAGTTATCAACCGACCGGACGGATGCTCCAGACAGAAACGGGCTTTGTGAAGGAGTTTGTTGAAATTGTTTTTGACGCGATGACACTCCAGGGAGTTTTGAGAAATGATTATATTATTTGCATTGCAAACAAAAAAAACGCCAAACCCGTATCAAATCTGGGGGAGCTCTTTTTTGCACGCAATGACAGTATGGGCAATACCCAGATGCTTATCGTCATGGCGCCACGGTCATACGATGTCAGAGAAGTCCGGAAATATATTGAATAAGATGCGATCGAAGAACTCATTTTCACGCCGGCGTCAGTGTTCAAAAATACTTCGCTGGCGTTAAGTGGCGTTTTCCATACTATTTGAATATGGGGGACTTTCCAACATGACCCCGAAAGTTGTAAAATAATTAGGATTGCATTCTAACAGTCCCGTGACTGTATCACAATAAAGCGATTACAATAAAAAAAGTACGAAAGTACTCGTTAAGATGAACAGGATATGATGTCTGCCACGAATTTAAAAAATGAATTTTACCGGTATGCTTGTGAATGTTCAAGCTTTGCCATTATTGGTACCGATTGTCAGGGAATTATCATCAGTTGTAATAATGCGGCTGAAACCCTGTTTAGAAAAACCAGTCAAAAAATCCTCGGGGCCAATTTTGTCCAGTTATTACCGAAAAATCGACGCGAGGCTTTGTATCATGCTATTGAACGTGCTATCGAGGACAATCAACCAAGCGAAATTGAGATCGTTTATAATGAAAGGGCCGAGATTGAAAAAAAAGGGGGGCAGTATCTTTCCCTTACACTGACCCCGGTGGTCAATGACGATAAGCAGATATTGGGATTGTCCATATGGGTCCAGGATATAACAAGTCGAAAAACACTTCAGGATCAATTAAATCAGGCTGAAAAAATGGCATCACTCGGGACACTTGCCTCCGGGGTTGCTCATCATTTCAATAATATCATTGGCGGGGTTGCGACCTTTGCGGATTTTGCCCTGGCCAGCGACAATCCGCAGTCTTCGCGTCGGGCGTTAAAAATGACCGCCGAAGCGTCCAGCCGTATCAGTCAGATCACTTCATCCCTGTTGACCTTTGCCGAAAAGGATATGCGGAAATTTGATCTTTCTGATCTGACCGAAGTGGTGATGACCTTTGGCCACCTTGTCGAACATACACTCAATGAGAAGAAGATCAAACTGGAACTGCACCTTCAGGCGGTTCCGGTCTATGAAGTCCCCGGGACGCGAGTCCACCAAATCCTCGGAAACCTCCTGAGCAATGCGGAAAATGCGATGCCCAATGGGGGCCAGGTGACGTTGGGGTTACGCCGGGAGGGAGACAGTCTTGTGTTGACATTTTCCGATAATGGGATGGGAATCTCCCCGGCGATACTTCCTCGTGTTTTTGAACCTTTCTTTACCACCCGGGGCGTGTTGGCTGGAGGGGACCAATGTTGTGACGGCCTGGGACTCTCGGTGGTTCATGGCATCGTAAAAGAACTCGGTGGCACCATTGGAGTCGCCAGTAAAATAAATGAAGGAACGACATTTACAATTCGGTTGCCCTGGAAAACCCATGAAGGCACCCGGGTCAAAAGTGTCGTGGCGCCTTGATTTTGCCTCTTCATCGACCTTTTTTACCAGGGCTATCGCATGAAATGTGTGTGATGTTTTTTTCGGTCGCGATTTAAATACTTGTTATATAATGACTTACAGCGATGTGAGAATTGATGTTTTTATATGAAAGGTAAGTCATTGAAGACAAACGAGTTTCAGCCGAATAGATTTTGGCGGAAATAGCACAGGCCGACATCAAGTATTCGGTAAGTGATGGCGTCCCTTGGATACTTAATCAATTAAATCCACCCCTCCCGGTTGCCAGAGAGGTGGTAAAGGTTCCAATTTAGCACGGATGAATCTTTTACGAATGTCCTTCATTCTCCACCTGGACCATGAATAACTTAGGGCGGTCGAGCCGCAACCTAAATTCATCCGATTTTGCAGAGGTGTAGAGAGAACAAAAAAAAAATTGAATTTTCAACACTCAACACGGAATATTATAGCCAATATCCAGGTAGGGCTGTTCGCTGCACTCACGCTTTTTTATGCCCAGGGCGAAAGTTGGGGTGTGCTATATTGGAATATAAGTAACTGTTATTTAAGAAGTTAGATATCTTTTCCGCAAATAAGCGTGCATGAAAAACAAGGAAATAGGAGATCGTATTATGGAATAGCCACCAGAACATTTCCTGTGTTACGTTCTTCGCTTCCTTAGCAGGGTTAAGCCACCCAGCCCCAGCAGGCCTAACGACATGGGCTCCGGGACGATCTCTACACTTACCAATTCAACCGATGATATTACATTATTCTGATCATCCAGTCCTTCCTCAAGGACCATACCTACACCCTGGGCGTAATATTTAAATTCCAGGGCTTCGGGGTCCAATATTGATGTCTCAAAGATCTGGCGAGTATTGTCGAAATCCCCCAGGTCAATGGAGACGCTTTCGATTAAAGATGTTACTAAGGCTTCGTCTTCTGCTTCTCCGACATAATACTCCTGATAGTAGCTGTCTCCAATTGCTGGCGATGCTTTCATTGTATATCCCGGCAGTGCTCCATCAACGCCCGCTTCCCATGAACCGTCATTATTTTCACCTGTCAAATTGCCTTCATCGTCATACTCATATTCCGTGGACCATTCGCCCATGTACCAGACATTACCTGCTGTATCCTGGGCAAACCAGTCAAAGGTGTCTTCCAGTACAACGCCCTCTTCCCACACGGTGTCTTGAACGACGGTGCAGGTGACTCCCAGAATATCCTTAGTGTCAAACGTAACGAAAACTTTGATCGTTTCCCCTTCCCCCTCGTAGGTATAAAGCGTGCCGGGAATGTAGGGGAGATAGGGATTGTCGATCGCCGCGCCCGGGGCAAAGGTGGCGGAACCGAAATCAGGCAGTTCAGCGGCCCCCAGCATCGGTGTGGTCACAAATTGGAAAATTCCTAAGGTAATCACAAGAAATAAGTAGTAGTTTTTTTTATTCATTTTAATGTTCCTTTTCAAAATAAGTGCAGAATCATAACATTGATTCCCACGTCAAAAGTCGAGCCGCCAAAGATGGGTCAGCCCTTAAGATGTGGAAAACGGGCTTCAAATCCCGATGCGCCGGGCATGCTGGCGTCAGGATTTATTCCAATATATCAATTGTATAGATTTTAGCTTATATTAGTTATCGTATAGGCAGCCTCCCATCAGAAGCAAGCTTCCATTTGCATTAACCTGGTATTTCCCATATGAATTTCAAAGACAATATATTTCCTAAAAATTTCCTGTATTTGTGTCCCAGGCAATTTATTTCACTTCAATTGACGGCAAAAAACGTCATCATTCTTCAGTTTCAACGGAAAATATATCTTGAAAGGTCCGAGGGGCCGGTATACAAGTCTTTGCGATCAAAAGCGTTATATTTCGCGTGATCGGAATGAATATACACGAATGAGTATAATTCTTTAAATTCCTGCCCTGAAAAAAGAAAACAGTATTAACGATGCGGATAATTATAAGGACTGAACCTTAAGTGCACCTTAAAAACCCCAGGAAATATTTTTTGTACTGAATTAACAGAAAAAAGTGAATATTACCCTCCATCACCAATGATCCATCATGGCTATAAGATATTGATAAATAAGGAGTTAAAGAAATATAAAAATGTGTGCTTGCTTTTATTAAATATAACTATCTTGAAGTATATTCCAGTATAGGCATGCCGGGTATGAAAGTCCATATCCCTGAATTTCAGGAAATGCTGGAACTTAAAGAATTGACGGTTTCTATTGATACTATGGGGTGTCAGAGAAAAATTGCCAATAATATTATCGAAAAACAAGTCCACTATGTTCTGGCACTGAAAGGTAGCCAGGATTCGTTATTAGATGATGTGAAATTGTTTATGGATGATATTATAGCGAACGGCGACAAAGAGGATTATCATTATTTTAAAAGGACGGAACAGTGGCATGGTCGCATTGAATTAGAAAGTATTGGAGCGTTGGGAATATCGAATGGTTAACCCAACGTCATGACTGGATCGGATTGACCAGTATCTCTTTAATTGAATCCAAACGTATTATTGGTGAAAAAAAAGTAGCGAACGGCGAGACTTCATCAGTACGCATCCCGGCCGATGTTCCCGAAAAAACTGCAGATTTTTCAGAGGCCTCTGGCGAATGGAAAATGAACTGCACTGGAGTTTGGATGTTTGCTTTAACGAAGATTCTTGCTGGAGACGAACCCAAAAGGCCGAAGAAAATCGCGCCCGAGTCCTCAGGGATAGGGCAAAAAAACAATGATAAATCAGACCGGACAGGCAGGTGAACCTTTAGCCTCTGTAAATTAATGTGTCTGTCAGATCAAGTAGTGGCTAGTACAAAATGAGGATTTTCAACAAAATACTTTATGCGATAGCCCTGTTTTTCCCGGTCACTATTGACATATAACGCAACCATGCAAATAGACTTCAATGCGTTTGCGTTTAAAAAACGATGCCTGCATAGCCCACGCTATCTTCGCTTGCCTGGTTAAATCGTTCCCTCATGATTTCGGCGCTGGTGGTGTGTCCTGTCACAATTCCTTTATTCGCTCCCAGTTCGCTGGCGGCTGCGACTGCGGCCGCGACCGCTCCAGCACCGCAGGCGCTGCCGTATAACCGTGCCGATTCAACCAGTTTATCCGCCTGCATCGTGACGGCCAGGTTGATAAAGAATTGGTCGTTGGTTTCTTTCGCCCATTTTAATGCTTCCGGTCCGATGCCCATCGGGCTATAAGAATACGAGGGGCCATAATGAGTCAGGTCTGTCGAGGCGATGCAGATGATATTTTTATCAGATCGTTGAATGACCCTTGCCGCAGCACGGCCAATATCATCGGCCCCGTCGATAGGGGGGACCATGATCGGGACAATGCTGGCATTTTTAAATAAATGCTGAATAAAGGGGATTTGGACTTCAATGGAATGCTCGCGACTGTGGCCGGCACAGTCTTTTTTTATGAGTTGTGGACAGGCGTTATATAAGCTCTCCGATAGATTTTCATCAACATCAATCGTCCCTAGTGGGCTGGACCATTGGCCGTGATCATACAGAAGGGCTTTTGGGGTTCGAACACTGTGGACGGCCCCAAAAATTATAAAGGTATCGACGGATTGCCGCTTCTGGATCGTATCGAATACCGCCAGGGCCAGCTCGCCACTGAAAACCCAACCGGCGTGGGGAACGATCCCGGCGACGATTTTCTCCGGCAAATCCTCAATACGCACACCAGGGGGAAGGGCCGGGGGACGCATTAGATTAATGGCTTCCAGACAGTTCCCGGGCGACGCGTCATAAAATTGACCCGCAACCGCATTAATTCGAATGGCCATAAGAGTCTCCTTGTCCGATCTGGCGTGATGAGCAGGCCTTTTTAAATCCTGTAAAATACGTTAAAATAAAGACTTACACTTTTTTTCTTGGGGTGTTTTTTTTAGTACTGTTGACAAAGGGGCCTGAATCAATTACAATGGTTATGATAGTGTATTTTATACTTAAAACTCGTATAAGTAAATGAAACTTTTCTATGAACGATTGCAGGAACCCCAAATATGATTAAAGCGACTGAAATGAAAAAAGGCATGGTAATAAAAATTGACGAAAAACCGTGCCAGGTACTTGATTATCAGCACGTAAAGCTCGGCAAGGGTGGAGCGGTTTTGCAGACAAAATTTAAATGTCTTCTTGATAACAGTACTGTCAACAAACGGATTCGTTCGGAGGAATCTCTTGAACAGATATTTGTAGAGAAGCAGAAATATGAATATATCTATTCTGACGGTAAAGAACATATTTTTATGCATAAGGAGACCTTTGAACAGATTGAGCTAACCGATGAGACGTTTGAAAATGGAACCCTCTATTGTAAGCCCAATACCGATGTTGAAGTTCATTATCTGGATGGGAAACCTTTTACCGTCATAATGCCCAATGCGGTTGAATTGGAAGTAACTGACACGCCACCGGCCATTAAAGGGGCAACGGCAACCAATCAGTACAAAAAAGCCACCATGGAAACTGGGTTGATCGTAACCGTTCCGCCATTTATTGAAAATGGCGAAATGCTCCGGGTGGATACTCGCACCGGTGACTATCTTGAACGGGTGAAATAGACACCTGGATTCTAAGTCTGGGCATCCGATTTTCGCATCTTCAAGGCTGATTCGCCTTTGGTGAATCAACTTTTCACGCGGGAGCCATACATATTTGATCATTCATAAGCCACATGGCCTGTCCATGTGGCTTTTTTTATTGATATGTGGAATTATCGAAAAATAAATGAGTTTTTTATCGACATCACTCTCCGGGGGGAAGTCCGTACTCCGTTCAACCGATTTCCA
>JAIPFO010000212.1 GCA_021736565.1 Phycisphaerae bacterium
CGATGAGCAATTTCTACCAAACCAGGATTTTTCTACTCCAATAAACTCGTGATCCCTTGTTGCCTCCTGCTTCTCCAGCAGCCTCGCTGCCTGCCGACCCGAAGCCGCCTGGCCGCCAGGAGTCTTTAAAACAGGGCCGTCTGGGGTCGGGCCCTGATGACACAGGGAAGCCGAGGGGGAGGGCTGTAATCCCCACTGCTCCGGGGGGGGATAATGGGTGCGATAGGGCGGTTCCGAAGGAAGGGGGCGGGCACTCTTTGGTGGCTAAAAATAAAGGCAGGGCTTTTCGGGAGAGCATGGTTGTGGGTAATGCTATAAATACTTGATATATAACAACATATGCAATACACTTCATTATTTGAGTATCAACATAGCCCCCGCGTTAATTGGGTTTTGACCGACATTTTTACTTGTCAATGTTGACATTTAATGTAACCCTCCCTTTAAATATTATATAAACAGCTGAAAAGTAAAGTACTTATGATGTCATCTCCAGACAATACTTCGGTACCGGCTTCAAATAAGATGTTTACTTTTATAGAATGCAATTGCTCACAACGAGAAATGGAGAAAAAAGAGTCGGCATCCGTCTCTCTATGTTTTTTAAGTCATTGAAAAACAAAGAGTTACAGAGAGTTTTTGTGGGAGAGATGCTGTTGGAGTCACGCGTTGTAAACAGCAATTGGTTAAAAAAACCTCCTGGCGTAAAAAAAACATAATATTTATGCAACAAATAGGTGTCAAAAGCGACTATAATAGTGTTAATGATAGCGTCTATCGATGACGCCGGGATCCAAAGTATTGTGGAACGTTGATTTCTGCATTTAATCGACGTTTTTACGCCTTGATGTCCACTTTTGACGTGACCCTGATGGATTAACGTAATCTCTGTACCTTCAAAGAGTTCCTAAATGAATTGAAAGATAAGGCAGGCCGTTATGGATAATACATTTGACAAAAAATTGACACAGGTAGGGCTTCGATGCCATATTAATCTTTTGCTGGAGCAGCTGGGGCGGATCCTTCTGATCGCAGGGGGGGGCTTTGTCGGGGTGGTGGTCTGTGAACGGTTTTTGGGTATTGAATTGATCAGTCATAAGACCGTGGATAATAAGCTGGCGTGGACGGCTCAGCAGTGGCTGCCGTTAGCAATTTCGGGGATTATCACCATTGGGGTTCTGTTGCTCTGGTGGCTCAAACGGCCCAGTACCATGCGGGTGGCGACAATGATCGACCAGCAATTACGTCTCAACGAGCGATATAGCACCACCCTGGCACTTGGTGAATCGGACGACCCTTTTGCCCGCGCGGCATGTGATGAGGCCAGAAAAAAGGCGGGTCAGGTGAGCGTAAAGGGCTATTTCCCGATTCGCTTGTCGAAACGATGGCGAGATGCGGGGATTACATGGGCGGTCGCGATAGGCTTCCTGTTTTTTATGCCGCAAAAGGACTTGCTTGGTTTTCTGGCAGAAAAACAGAAGAAAGAAGACGATGTGAAACAGGCGGCAAAGGTCAAAACGGATATCCGTAAAGAAGCGACGATCATCAAGCAGATGGTCAGTAAGATGGCCGACCCGCAACTCGCCGAGACGCTGGGGGCCCTGGATAAACCACTGGAAGGCGCCAAACCCGAGGCCAATAAACGCCAGGCCATTCGAAAAATGGGCGATCTGGCCGACCAGATCAAACAGAAACACCAGATGCAGATGGACGCGGCCAAGATGATGCAAAAGATGTTCAAGCAGATGAAGGGGCAATCGGATGAATTTTCACAAAAACTGCTCAAGGCCCTGGCCAGGAATAATTTTGCCCAGGCGTCTGACCTGATCAAAAAAATGCAAAACCAGCTGGAATCCGGCAAGCTCACGGACCAGCAGAAAAAAGACCTGGCCAATAAATTGCAACAATTGTCCAAACAAATTGAAAAAATGTCCAAGGAGAAAGGTGAGTTAGAAAAGGAACTCGAGAAGATGGGGCTCAAAAAGGAGATGGCCAAATTAAGTGAAAAAGAACTGCGTAAAGCCCTGGAGAAGGCGGGTCTGAACAAAGATCAACTGGAAAAGCTGATGCAAAAGTGTAAAGCCAACCAGTCGGCTTGTAATATGTGTGACAAACTCGGCAAAGCCATGGCCAGTTGCGGGTCGGGCTCCTCGGGCATCTCGGGAGATCAACTGGCGGCACTTTCAGACCAGCTGGACAACCTGGAAGCGATGGCGGAGCAGCTGAAACTGGCCCAGGCGTCACTGGACCAGATCTCCCAATGCATTGGCAAGCTGGGTGAGGGGATGTGCAGTGGCATGGGAATGGGTACGGGTGACAAACCCGCTTATAAGGATTATGCCAGGGGGCAAGGCATCGGCGCCGGGGCGCGCGAAACGGCCACAAGCGGCGAGAGTAAAACCGTCAATACCAAAGTGCAGGGCAAGTCACAAAAAGGGCCGATCGTTGCCAGCTGGTATATTAAAGATACCCAGGTCAAAGGCGAGGCCCGTCGGGAATTTAGCGAAGTGGTTCAGGCGGCTCGCGACAATGCCTCCGAAGCGATCAGCGAGAATAGAATACCGCGGAAATATGAAAATACAGTTAAAAAATATTTTGGCGACCTGGGCGAAACGACAAAGGGCAATACTGAAAGTGATTGAATCGTGGCCACTCTAAGTGTCAGATAGTGCATTTTGATTTGAACAACTGGATGAAGGAACATCACATGCGTAACATGGACTCCCAGGTCAAAAGTGGTTTTACATATGTCAAATCGCTCTTTAAGATGCGGAGAACCGGTTTCAAAACGACTTATGACGCTGGTGTCAATGCGGGTCGGATTATTATTGGTTGTTTGCTGTTACTGATGGTGATGGGTGTGGGGTCATGCCAGCAGGATGGAAGCGACAATGCCTCAGATGTCATCTTATACTGTTCGGTCGACCAGGAAATTGCCGAGCCGATCGTGGCGGCCTTTGAGTCGCAATCCGGTCTTTCGGTTAAAGTTCGCTATGATACCGAAGCCAGTAAGACGGTCGGCCTGGTCCAGAAGCTTCGTGCTGAAAAGGCATCGCCGGTGGCCGATGTGTTCTGGTCGAGCGAGATCTTTCATACGATACGATTGGCCAATGAAGGGATATTAACGCCCTATACCAGCGAACAGACCCGCGATTGGCCGGCGAGTTTCGCCGATGCCCAGGGGCGATGGTATGGCTTTGGCTTGCGGGTGCGGGTTATCGGGTACAATACGGGCCGTGTTTCCAAAGAGGAAGCGCCCCGCTGCCTGGAAGATGTCCTGAATAGTCGTTGGAAAGACCGTCTTGTGATGGCCCAACCGCAATTTGGCACCACCGGAGGCGATGTGGCAAGCTGGTTTGTGCATTATGGGGACGAAAAAGCCAGAGATATTTTGCGTCAGTTGAATGACAATAACGTTATGATCGTTGCGGGAAACAGCACCGCGGTAAAAAAAGTCGCGACCGGCCAGGCGGATATCTGTTTTACCGATACGGATGATATTTATGCGGCCCAACGCAATGGCTCACCGGTGGCTATGCATTTTCTGGACCAGGGCAACCAGGGGGCCCTGGCGATCCCTAATACCGCCGCCCAGATCAAAAACGGGCCAAACCCCGAAAATGCTAAACTACTGATGGCGTTCCTGCTCAGTAGTCCGCTGGAAAAAATGCTCGTCGAGAGTGACTCGCATAACAGCCCGATCCATAAAGACCTGCAGGAGAAATACCCTGAGTATGCCCTGGAGAAACCATTAGCGGTTGATTATGAGCAGGTTGCCGGGAAGCTTACCACCGCGATCGAGAGTACCCGGGAGTTACTTCACTAGAGAGGTTGTCACGCGAAAATGAAATGTATTTGGGATTTATAATTTGCCGCAAGCGATAAAAAAAAACAACCCACCCTCATTAGCCGGATTATCTGTTCGGATGGTTTCCGGTGGCCTTTGGGTCTTATTGATATTAGCGCCGTTGGTCGTATTGGTCGTCGAAGGCATTTTCTTTACTGAACCCGGGGCGTTAACCGGGCAATATCGGATTGGAATGCTGCTATGGCGTTCATTGGGGCTGTCGATAGTGATTGGGCTTTCAGCGATACTCTTGGGATATATTCCCGGTAAGATATTGGGGACGATGAACAGTTCGACCGGGCGGGATCTATTATTATTCATCCTGCTCATGCTACTGGTGTTACCCCGGCATGTCCTCTACTATGCATGGACACTGCTGCAAGATCCGTCAACAGGGCTGGGGCAATTTTTATCAGCCACCCCCCAACGGGCCAGGTTTACCTCGGGATTTATCGCATCGGCCACACTGATTCTGTGGTATTGGCCTTTAGCGGCCCTGCTGATCAGCCAGGGATGGCGTAAGATCGACCGGGAGATACTGGACAGTGCCCATCTGGAGGCTGGGATGCTGACGACCTTCAAAGCCATTACCCTGCCGTTGTTGAGCCGTACGCTTTTCATGGCGTTTGGCGTGTGTTTTGTTCTGGCGTTATCCGAATTTGCAACATTCCATCTGAGCGGCATACAAACGGTAGGGACGGAGTTGGCGGTGATGTATCAGCTGACCGGTTCGGAGGGGGTGCTGGTGCGGGCAAGCTGGCCGATCGGGTTGGCGGCGGTCATATTATCTGTCATGATCGGACGTCGGACGTTACGTTGGAATTTATCAACGAGCGCACTGGGCCACCGTCCGGTGAAAACACCCCCGGTGCAATGGGTGATCATAATGCTTCTTGTTTTGTTCTCAATGATCCTGCCATTGGGGCTCCTGGTGGGGCATATTCGCAATTTTGTTGAATTTAAGCGTTTTTTCGCATTGCATAGCGATGGGCTTTTGTGGTCGCTATTAATCGCCGTGACTGGCGCAATATTGGCTTGTCTCTTAGCCATAGGGCCGGTGGTCGGCAATGCCGGCAAGAAACAATCCTTATGGAATCGCGGGTCCCGTACACTGATCAAGTCATCGCTATTATTGACCATGCTGATCCCGGCGTCTCTGGGGGCGGTGGGATTATTAAAAATGCTGAGCATTTGCGGGCTCTCTTCAGGCTTAGGCCAACATTGGCTGATCGTCTCGGCGGGACTGGCGATGCGATATGGCGGGATGATGCTGATCATCATGCTGCTGGCGCATAATCTTATCGACAGGCCGCTAGCTCAAATGGCTCAACTGGATGGGGGCACCCCGTTTCAGATCGGGTGGCATGTGCACTGGCCGCGGTTATGGCCGATGGTTGCCGGAGGATTTATGCTGGTGGTTATCTTTGGTATGACCGAGTTGTCGGCCACGATGGTCTTGCTCCCGGCAGGGTTGCCTAATTTTTCCCAGCGGTTGCTCAATCAGATGCATTACGCCCGGGAACAGCAGGTTATCGCATCATGTGTCATTCTGGTCGGCCTTTTTCTAATGGTCGCTGCGGTGCTGTTTGTTTTATTACGCACCCTGCTGATTCGCCGGACCGTTTTGGTCATTGGTGTACTCTCACTGGCGGGCCTCTTGAGCGGATGTGATAAGGAGTATGAGTCGAACCTTTCACCGGAAGTACATGCCAGTATTGGCCAGACGGGCCGGGGTCAGTGTGAATTTCTCTACCCGCGTGCGATCGATATTGCCTCGAATGGGATGATCGGCATTGTCGATAAGGCCGGGCGGGTACAGCTCTTGAATCCTGATGGCAGCTATCGGTCGGAATTTTCTATGCCGGAGATCGCCCGGGGCAAACCTGTCGGGCTGGCATTCCATGCCAATGGTGAGATTTATCTGGCCGATACGCATTATCACCGGGTTATTGTTTTTGCACAAAATGGGCAGAAAATTCGGGAGTTTGGAAGTTATGGGGAGCAGGATGGCTGTTTTATCTTCCCGACGGATGTGGCTTTTTGCCCGGATGGGCGGATATTTGTCAGTGAATTTGGCGGGCATGACCGTGTGAGTGTATTTGACAAGCATGAAAAGTTTTTGTATAGTTTTGGCACGCTTGGTAACGGTCAGGGCGAATTTTCCCGGCCGGCGTCATTGTGCGTCGATCCCGACCGACAGCGATTGTATGTCGCCGACGCGTGCAATCATCGGATCGCGATTTATGACTATGACGGGAACTTGAAGGACTATATCGGCCGTTGTGGCACCGGGACGGGGCAATTGCGGTATCCCTATGACCTGGCTGTTTTTCCGGATGGGAAATTGCTTGTTTGCGAATATGGTAACAATCGGTTACAATTATTCAGCCCGGACGGGGAATCCCTGGCCTTATATGGTCAGGCCGGCCGTCAAAAAGGCCAACTGGCCTACCCATGGGGTGTGGCGATTGATAGTAACGGACGTGCGGTGGTAGTAGATTCGGGCAATAACCGGATACAAATATGGGATCTATAACATGGGAGTCATTTCCAGGTGCTAGCAGTATATCACATATATTTTTCACAGCCATTGTGGCTTCTGGCCGCCTTCATGCTCCTACCGATGATGTGGCTTTCATGGCCTCGGATGGCGGCCCTGGGCCCCAAGCGTCGGATCGCGGCGGTGATTTTGCGATGTGTGGTGATCTTGTTGCTGATCGGCTTGCTCGCCCGGCCGAAACTCACGCGTGAGAATCAACATATAACCGTCATTTCTGTTCTGGACCGCAGCCTGTCTATTCCTGAAAATTTGCGTCAGGCGGGTAAGAATTATCTCGATATCGCATTAGCCCAAAAGGATCCCAAGGATAAAATTGGCATTATTGACATTGCGGAGGCCGCTGATATTCGGGAATTACCCAAC